>JBGSTE010000084.1:0-7642 GCA_041736655.1 Phycisphaeraceae bacterium
GCGACAGCCGGCGGTTCAGCGTCGCGCGGTCCGCCTCCGGCGAAGGCGACAGGCCCGCGCGCTCAAGCTCGGCCGCGATGAACGCATCGATCTCGTTTCGCACCCAGGCCTCGTTGGCGACTTGTGGCAGCGCGGGCTTGACCGGCGTGGTGTACGCCCAGTGTCCTTCGTACTTCGCGCCCTCATCGATCCAACGTGTCAGCAGCGCGACTTCTGCATCGCTCAGTGACACCTTCGTCTGGGCTGGGGGCATCCGGAGCTTGGCGTTGTCGGTGCTGATGCGTTGGATGAGCGTGGATTTGGCCGCGTCGCCGGGCACGATGGGCTTCTCACCACTGGCCGCTGGCACGGTCGCGGTATCGAAGCGGTCGAGCCGAAAGCCCCCGGCATGTTTGGCGATCGCCGCGTCCGGGCCGTGGCAGGCAAAACACTTGTCCGACAGGATCGGCCGGATGTCGCGGTTAAAGGAGATCGGCCGATCTACCCCCGCCACCTCGCCGGGTTTCTGCGCGACGGGATGCACCGCCGGGCTTTTCGCATCGGCCACACCCCTTGGCCAGAGCACAAACGACAGCACACCCGCCAGCGCGGCACAGCCGATCACCGGCCAGACCCACCGAGGTTGCCGATCGCTTCGCATAACTATTTGTAAAACCATAGCTTGTCAATATCAATGCGCGGACGAACCACATTGTAACCGCCGACCGCGATTTCCCAAGAGGATCGACGACAGGCCCCTGCGCCCCTTACAAGATGAAAAAACCCCGCGTCGCACGGGAGCGACACGGGGCTGCGTTTGAAATGACACATTCGGGTAGGACAGGCATTCCTGCCTGTCAATACGAACAACGGCAGAGGCGTGGTGACAGGCAGGAATGCCTGTCCTACCTCACCGCTCACCACTCCAGCGCGCCCGAGCTCTGGTACTCCGTCACCCGGCTCTCGAAGAAGTTCTTTTCCTTCGCCAGGTCGATCACTTCGCTCATCCACGGGAAGGGGTTGCGGGCCCCGGGGTACTGTTCGCTCAGGCCGATGCGCTCGGTTCGGCGGTTGGCGATGTACTTGACGTACTGGTCAAAGGCCTCGGCGTTGAGCCCGAGCACGCCGTTGGGCAGGCAGTCCTTGGCGTACTGGATCTCGTAGGCCACCGCCTGCTTGATGAGGTCGACGCATTCCTGCTTGAACTCTTCGGTCCAGATCTCCGGGTTTTCCTCGCGGATGCCGTTGATGAGGTCGATGCCGAAGTTCATGTGGATCGACTCGTCACGCATGATGTACTGGAACTGCTCGCCGATGCCGACCATCTGATTGCGGCGGTGGAACGAGAGCATCATCACGAAGCCCGAGTAGAAGAAGATGCCTTCCATGATGACGTAGAACCCGATGAGGTTCTTGAGGAAGCGCTGGATATTCTCCGGGCTGTCGGTCTTGAAGTCTTCGTTCATGACGTCGCTGGTGAGCGACATGACAAAGTCGTCCTTGCCGGCGATGGAGTCGACCTCGTGGTACATGTTGAAGACCTCGCGCTGGTCGAGGTTGAGCGATTCGCTGACGTACTGGAAGGTGTGGGTGTGGATCGCCTCTTCAAAGGCTTGCCGCAGGAGGTACTGCCTGGCCTCGGGGTTGGTCACGTGCTTGAAGATCGCCAGCACGATGTTGTTGGCGACCAGCGACTCGCCGGTGGAGAAAAAGCCCAGGTTCCGCATGATGACGCGGCGTTCGTCTTCGGTGAAAAGCTTGGGGTCTTTCCACTGCTCGATGTCTTTCTGCATGGAGACCTCGGTGGGCATCCAGTGGTTGGCGCAGCCGTTGATGTAGTGCTCCCACGCCCAGGTGTACTTGATGGGGCAGAGCTGGTTGACATCCACCGCCCGGCAGTTGATCAGCCGCTTGGCGTTGACATCCACAGGCTTGGTCAGGTCGTATTGCTCAGTCGGTCCGTCGCAGCAACTCATGAGTCGGGTCTCCGTGGTTTGATAGCTCGAATCAGAGCACGAAGCGTAAGCGAGTGATTGGTGTTGTGTCGGTTCGGGTCACTCGCTGACGCTTCGTGCTCTGAGGGTTGTCTCGAATCGGCCGGCGTGCCGTGTCCGGCGCGCCGGCCGTGGTTCCGTGGTGCCTACTTGATTAATTCCATCGCAGATTCCTTAGCAAATTCTGCCGCAATGATCGACAGAGTTGCAATTGTCCAAGTCTTGGTGCTTTTGACCGCCGCCATCGTTTTATCCCAAATAGATTGATCTCGTATGGATTCGAGAAAGTCATATCCAGCGTTGGTTAGGCAGACCGGCGTTGCAAAGGGTTCGAAAAAGCTCGACCGGATGACTTGCAAATAGTTCGCTTGCTCAAGCAGGTGAACGTGAAATCCAATCTGTTCTCGTGAGTACCCTTCGATCACCGGGTCGTGTAACACGGAGGGAGTTTCCCAAGCTTCACACTCAAGAAGAATCTTACGGATTAAATTTGCACCACGTTTCATCTGAGTTCCCTTGCCTTCCTCCGCGATCTCTGCGCCTCTGCGGTTAAAAACACGAACTATGACAGGCAGGAATGCCTGTCCTACTGACACGCCTCGCAGCTGGGGTTGTCGATCGAGCAGGCGTTCTTGACTAGTTGCTTGCCTTCAAGCAGGGTGTCCATGCCCGCGTCCGCCGGCTGCACGCCCGCCGGCGGGGTCGCTTCAGTGGCCCCGGACTCGGCCCCGGCCTTAGCGCCGCTCTCTACGCCGGACTCGGCTCCGAACTCGAACCCGATGCGGGTTGCCGACGCCGGGGCCTTCTTGATCTGCTTGCTCGTGTCGCCCACCGCCTTGGTCGTGGACTTCTCGATCCGCGTCGCGCCCTGGCCACGCAGGTAGTACGTCGTCTTCAGGCCCTGCCGCCAGCAGCTCATGTACATGTCGTTGAGCAGCTTGCCCGAGGGCTGATCGATGTAGAGGTTGAAGCTGATGCCCATGTCGATCCACTTCTGCCTCCGCGCGGTGCAGGCGATGAGCGCGAAGATGTCGATCTCAAAGGCGGTCTTATAGAGGTGCTTGAGGTCTTCGGGCACGCGGTCGATGTGCTGCAGGGAGCCGTCGTAGTACTTCAGGTCGTCGAGCATCTGTTCGTCCCACAGGCCGAGTTCTTTGAGGTCGTTGACGAGGTAGTCGTTGACGATCGTGAAGTCGCCGGAGAGGTTGGACTTGACGAAGAGGTTGCGGTAGGTCGGCTCGATGGACTGGTAGCTGCCGGCGATGTTGGAGATCGTCGCGGTGGGCGCGATGGCCATGACGTTGGAGTTCCGCATGCCGTGCTGCTTGACCGCTTCACGCACGACCGACCAGTCCAGGCGCGTGGTGTCGTTGAAGTCGCAGTACTCGGCCCCGCGGTGCTCGATGACCAGCTTGTTGGTGTCCATCGGGAGCAGGCCCCGGTCCCACTTGCTGCCGGCGTAGGTCTCGTACGTGCCACGCTCGGCGGCGAGCTGGGTCGACGCGAGGATCGTGTAGTAGCTGATGAGTTCCATGGAGCTGTCGGCGAACTCGATGGCGGCCTGCGATTCGTAGGGGATTTTCTGGATGAAGAGCGCATCCTGGAAGCCCATGAGCCCCAGGCCGATCGGCCGGTGACGCAGGTTGGCGGTACGCGCTTCAGGCGTGGGGTAGTAGTTGATGTCGATCACGTTGTCGAGCATGCGGACGGCGGTGGCCACGGTGTCGGCCACGAGCTGCGAATCCAGACCCTGAGCGGTCGTGAGCATCGGCATGTTCAGCGAGCCGAGGTTGCACACCGCGGTCTCGTTGTTGGAGGTGTTGAGCAGGATCTCGGTGCAGAGGTTGGAGTTGTGGACGACGCCGGCGTGGTCCTGCGGGCTGCGGAGGTTGCTGGGGTCTTTGAAGGTCATCCACGGGTGGCCGGTCTCGAAGACCATGGAGAGCATCTTCCGCCACATTTCGACGGCCTCGACGGTGCGGTGCTGGCGCATCTCACCGTTGCGGGCCTTGCGTTCGTAGGCTTCGTACTTTTCTTCAAACGCCTTGCCGTAGAGGTCGTGCAGCTCGGGCACCTCGTTGGGCGAGAAGAGCGTCCACGTGCCTTTCTGCGCGACGCGCTTCATGAAGAGGTCGGGGATCCAGTTGGCGGTGTGCATGTCGTGCGTGCGTCGGCGGTCGTCGCCGGTGTTCTTACGCAGCTCCAGGAACTCTTCGATATCCAGGTGCCAGGTTTCGAGGTACGAGCAGACCGCGCCCTTTCGCTTGCCGCCCTGATTGACGGCCACGGCGGTGTCGTTGACGATCTTCAGGAACGGGATCACGCCCTGCGACTCGCCGTTGGTGCCCTTGATGTGGCTGCCGGTGGCGCGGACGCGGGTCCAGTCGTTGCCCAGACCGCCGGCCCACTTACTGAGCGACGCGTTGTCGCCGATGCACTTAAAGATGTGGTGCAGGTCGTCATCCACCGAGGTGAGGTAGCAGGACGAGAGCTGCGGGTGCTTGGTGCCGGAGTTAAAGAGCGTCGGCGTCGCGCTGACAAAGCGGAAGGTCGAGAGCAGCTCGTAGAACTTGATCGCCCAGGCCTCGCGCGTTTCCTTGGATTCACGCAGCGCCAGGCCCATCGCCACCCGCATGAAGAAGTACTGCGGGGTCTCGATGCGGCGCTTCTTGATGTGGATCAGGTAGCGGTCGTAGACGGTCTGTGCGCCCAGGTACGTGAAGGCCTCGTCGCGCTCGATCTTCATCGCGGAGGCGAGCTTGCTCAGGTCGTAGGTCAGGAGCTCGGGGTCCAGAAGGTCGGCCTCGACGCCGGCCCTGAGTGCCTGCTCGAAGCGGGCGCGGTAGATCGTTTCGTGGTCCTGCTTGCTGGGCACCTCGCCCAGCGCCTCGCGGTAGACGATGTTCAGGACCAGCCGGGTGGCGACCTTGTTGTACGCCGGCTCGGTCTCGATGTGCTGGCGGGCGATCATGACCATGGCCTTCTCGAGCTCGGTCGTCGAGATGCCGTTGTAGAGGTTGGTGTAGAGCTCGTTGAGGAGCTGGTTGGGCTTACACAGCGGCAGGCCGTGGCAGGCTTCGTAGATACGTCGCTTGACCAGGTGGGTGTTGAGCGGCTCGGTGCTGCCGTCGCGGCAGGTGACGATGAAGTCTGCGGCCTGCTTGACGCTCTCCATGCGGAGCACGCGGGCGCGGTTGCGTTCCTGGCGGTAGACGATGTATCGGCGGGCGACGGAGAATTCGCCCGAGCGCATGAGCTTTTCTTCGACCAGGTCCTGCACGCCTTCGACTTCGAGCACGTCGCCGGACTGATCCTGCTCGGCGCAGGCTTCGATGACCATCGCGGTGATGCGTTCGATGTGGGATCGCTGATCGTCGGTGAGCGTGGCGTTGGTCTTCTCGGCGTACTCGGCGTGGAAGGCGGCCTCGATGGCGCGCTGGATGCGGGCGGGCTCAAACTCGACGACTCGTCCGTCACGCTTGGTCACCTGCAGGGAGATGGACGAACGCACTTCGGTCAGGTCGGGGGCCAGTCGCTTGGTGGAAGACTGCGTCATGTAGGTGAAACTCCGCGTGTGGGTGTGTGAGTCGTGTTGCCGGGGTCGGCGTCCGTGCGTATGCGTGTGGCGATGGGGATAGACCGATCGCGCGGGGGCTGACAGCTCCGCTGCCTGCCCGTGTGGGTTGCCCCGGTGGGGGCTCGGGTTGGGGGTCGTTCGCGGTGGCGCGACCCCTGGCGTCCGCCGGGGGCCTGCGACATGCGTGGCCCCGGGCGGGGCCCAAGACAAAATCAACTAGCCGGTCGGGGCCGGCGGAAAGGGCTGCAATTGCCGCTGCGTCAGCGTGGACAAGCCCGCGCAACCCAAACCCTGCCGACACTTCGTCGGGATGACGGGGCTCGCCTTGCCTGTCTTTGAACGTCTGGTCATGGCACAAGACCTCGCGGTTCCTGGTTGCGGCGTACGAAACGGGCCTGGTCACGCGACGAAGCCCGGCGTCTCTGGAGCCAGAGGATTTTAGGGTTTTGATAGGACAATTCAAGTCCCCAGCCGCAAAAAAGCCCCGCCGGGCCTAAATCCCTTGCGGTCTGCTGAGCCGGCCTGATTGTCTTACAAGTCCCGTGCCGTAGAACGGACTTCCCTCTGACCATCCCCACCAGATTCGGTAGGGAGTAAACGCTTGACCACTATATGTAGGTGTATCGCACCGGTCAATACGTTTGCTTGAGTTGTTTCCCAAAAAATTCTACGCCGCTTAAAGCTGCTGAACTGGACAGAGTTTATAGGCTCCGGCCCTGTTCATCTGCCTGTTGTTCAGCCGGTGGAAAACATGGTTCAATCTGTCGGCCCAGCCCCAGCCAATACCCCTGAATCTCGCTCAGTTAATTTTTTGTCAGCCATGCCAGTCAGTGAGATTCGCGTTAAAGACTTTATTAACAAGAGATTAAATTGACCGGGCGGGAAGTAGTTTGAAGTCTGGAGACAGAAGGCAGGAGTTAGGAGTCAGGATAGAGAAGAAATAAGACCAAAGTCAGAATCTCCCCGTTCCTCAGGAAGCCGGTCCTGAGCCCCAGCGAAGGTCCGGATCCGCCATCGCCCATCCCCCGAATGCCGATGCGAATTGGGGGGCGGGCATGATGAGCCCGCCGGGACTGGTCGATATCCGGGGAGAAGGATTATCGGTTTGCTCTGGCGATGCCCGGCAGGTGCCGCGTCGGCCGGACCACGGTACGGAGGAGTCCATGTTCAGCCCGACAGGACAACGCAGGCGAATCGCCGGTCGCCAGCGTGGCGTCGCGCTGCTGCTGGTGATTTTCGCGGTGGCCATGGCCGCGGTGCTGTCGCTGAGTTTTTTGGCCAGCCAGGGGACGACCGGCAGCATCGCCACGAATCAGAAGAACCGCACGCAGGCCCGGCAGATCGCCGAGACCGCCCTACAGTTGACCCTGCAGACCATCAACGCCAGCAGTTCCTGGCGGACGGACTATCCCAACGGGGTCTGGATCACCGACGAGCCGATGCTCGGCGGCACGTTCACCGTGCAGGTCGAGGATGGGACCTTCAACACCATCACCGGCCAGGTCGAGGGCGATGCGGACCTGACCAACAACGCCTCGGACTTTGTCACCATCCTCGCCACCGCACGGTATCAAGGCGCGAGCCACTCGGTACGGATGCAGGTCAGGCCGGCCGACACGGTCAGCAGCGTCAGCGTGCTGATGATCGTGGCCAGCTCGGTGTCGCTGACCGATTCAGAAGAAGCGCGCAAAGACCTGATCGAAAGCTGGGGCTGGCAGGTCACCACGCTGCATGCCAGCGCCAGCGCCGGCGACTACGCCAGCGCGATCGCGCTGGCCCACGTGATTTATGTGCCCGAGGACGGCGGGTCGAGCAGCGTGGGCACCAAACTCGCCGACACGGAACTGGGCGTGGTCTTTGAGGACGGCGACCTGTTTTCGCCCCTGGGTTTGTCCACGAGTCAGACGTCGTACACGGGCAGCGCAATCAGCATCGTCGATAACACGCACTACATCACTTCGCCGTTTGGGATCGGTGATTTGACGGTCGCGACGACCAGCGGCTTGGCCGAGGTGGCGAGCGGCACGATCGTCGGCGGGCTGCGTCCGCTGGCGTGGTGGCCGGGGACGGAGAAGCGTGTGCTGGCGGCGCT
>JBGSTE010000113.1:0-6207 GCA_041736655.1 Phycisphaeraceae bacterium
GCCCACGCCTGGACCGACGGCGCCCAGTCGATCACGCCGGCAGCGCTGGCGGAGTTGATGGTCTCGCTGGCCCGCGTGGCCGAGGCGGTGGACCGGACGTGTCTGCCGATGGTGGAGGTTTGATTGAGAAGCTTAAACAAAGTGAAAAGGTGGGACAGGCTTCCAGCCTGTCATGACTTGTTCTAACTCATGACAGGCTTGAAGCCTGTCCCACCAAATCTTTGCAACCGCATCGGCCTCTCGCACGTATCATCCTCTAGCCCTCCCCGGTGCGTGCGTCATGATTCATACTTCCGACATGCGTGTGGACTATGACGGCTTCACGGCCGTGCATGATCTTTCGCTGGATATCCCGGCCGGGCAGGTCTTTGGCCTGATCGGTCCCAACGGCGCGGGCAAGACCTCTACGATCCGTGTGCTCGCCACGCTTCAGCAGCCGACCTACGGCGATGTCCGCATCGGCGGGATCGATGTCGCCGAGGCGCCCGACCGGGTCCACGCCATCCTCGGCTACATGCCCGACCTCGCGCCGGTACACGATGACCTGAAGGTCTGGGAGATGATCGATATGTTCGCCGCGTCGCACTTCATCGGCCGGCGGGAGCGAAAGCGAAAGATCGATGACTGCCTCGAGCGCGTGGGCATGCTCGGCAAGCGCGAGGTCAAGGGCAACACGCTCTCGCGCGGGATGATGCAGCGCGTCGTACTCGCCAAGACGCTCGTACACGAGCCGAAGGTGCTGCTCTTGGATGAACCGGCGAGCGGGGTCGACCCGGTGGCACGCATCGAGTTCCGCCGGATCCTCAGACGATTGGCCGACCAGGGCAAGACCGTGCTCGTGTCCTCGCACATCCTCACCGAGTTGGCGGACATGTGCGACGCGATCGGCATCATGCGCGAAGGGCGGATGGTCGTCTCCGGGCAGATCGACGATATCGTCCGCCGTATGCAGCCCAAGCGCATCGTCGAGATCGACTGCCCCGGCGGCGCAGCCAGCGCGGCGGCGCTCTTGAGCGCAAGGCCCGGCGTCGTGTCCGTCGACACCAAGGCCCAGACCGTGCTCGTCGAGTTCAACGGCGACAGCAACGAGATGTCCCGCCTGCTGGCCTACCTCGTCGGCAGCGGCGTGTCGGTGACGCGATTTGTCGAAAAGCGTTTCAACGTCGAGGACATCATGCTCCAGCTCGACTCGATGGAGGTCGCATGAACGCCTGGAAACTGTGGGAAAACCCGCTGGTGGTCCGGGGCGTGCGTTCACGCCTGCGCCTCAAGCACGCGGTCAGTTGGGGCCTGGTCACGATCGTCGCGTGCATCTTCATGTACGTCTTTGTGTCCAACATGGCGATGCGCCAGCCCAACACGACACAGGCCGAGGCCTCGCGCGAAGCGATCGTCCCGCTCTTGATCCTCCAGGGCGGCATCCTGCTGGTCATGGGCACCGGCTCGGTGGCCGGCGGCATGGCCCGCGAACGCACCTACCGCCTGCTGGACTATCAACGCCTCACGCCCATGAGCCCGGCGTCCAAGATCATCGGCATGTTGATCGGCCTGCCCATCCGCGAATACTTCCTCTTCACGCTCACCTTGCCCTTTGTCTTCTACGCCGCGTGGGTCGGCCAAATGCCCTTCGTCGTACTGCTCAAGTTCTATACCGTCTTCATCTGCTCGGGCCTGGTCTATCACATGACGGGCCTGGTCGCGGGCATGATCGTCGACAAGCCCTGGCGCGCGGGCACCGTCTCGCAGGGGCTCATCTTCCTCCTCTACCTCGTGCTCCCGCAGATCAGTAGTGCCGGCTTCACCTTTTTTGAACACCTCACCGCCAGGCCGGTCTTCTATGGCCTACTCATGCAGCACATCCTGCCGCAGAACACGATCGAAGGATTCATCACCGAGATCCGCTATCAACGCTATCACTCGGTCGACTTCTTTGGCATGAAGCTCATGCCCACCTATTTTTCGCTGGCGGTGCAGGGCTTTGCGATCGTTTCGCTTTACGTGATCGTCTACCGCAAGTGGCTCGGCGAGTGGCGGCTGCCGTTCTCCAAGGGCTACGCGCTCCTGTTCTTTGCCGTCGCGCAGTTCTTCCTCGTCGGCTCGGTCCAGCCTTATCTGCGGAACAACAATCTGTTTGACATGCTGACCGAGTCGGCCTCGCGGGACCTGATCTTCCGGTCACCGACGTTTGCCGTGTTCATCGTCCTCTTCATTACCCAGGCGGTCTCCGGCATCGTCGCGGCGCTGGTGCTGCACCTGTGTACACCCAACTGGCACCAGTCGGTCCTGGCGCTGCGGCGGGTCTACAAGCGTGGCGGCGGCCGACTGCCGTGGAGCGATGACGCGGCCAGTTCGCTGCCGATCGCTGTCGCCTGCATCCTGATGAGCTGGCTGGGCTTCATCGCCGTGTACCAGACCGCGGTGTCTGCTCAGCGCATCGCAGTGAATAATCCCGTGGGCGAAGTGGTGATGATGCTGCTGGTTTTCGCGGCCGTGCTTCTGACGATCCAGCAGGTCCGCGAGCAGTTCAGCGATCGGGTGGGCATGATGGCCTTGTTCGTCTTCTGGGTGGTGCCGTTCCTGTCGATGATCCTGCTCTGGTCGGCGTTTAATCGGCCGGTGCTGGGGCTGTACGTCGCGACGCCGTTCCCCGCCGCGGCCTTGTGGTCCGGCACGTCGATGCTGGTCAGCGATCTGAACTCGCTGGCCGACCGCGAGATGGTGCCGTTGATCTTTGCCTCGCACACCCAGCGGATCGTCTGGCTGACGCTGGTGTTCTACGGCGGGGCGGCCTCGGTCCTGCTGCTGACGTCGCGTCGGCGCTGGCAACGCATCCGCACCGCCGCGGGCCAAGGGCCTGCAACGATCGATAAGCCCGCGACCTCTTCGGTTGAGATGGCTTCGGCCGTGCCCGCGTATGCCCGGGCCGGGGACTGATCAGCCCGCGGTCAGCGCGTCGACGATCCCCGCTGCGCCCAGCAGCACGCTGATCACGCCGTTGACCGTGAAGAAGGCCATGTTCAATTGACCGGTTCGCCCGCCGAAGACCAGCGCGTGCTCGACGAATAAGAGCAGGCAGGTCATCGCGGCAGCGATCGAGAAGTACAGCCCCAGTTGTGAAGAGGTCAGCACGATCGTGACCAGCGCCGCAGCGGAGATCACATGCAGCGATCGGCTGATCCACAGCGCCCGCGTTACGCCCAGCCGAGACGGGATCGAGTGCAGGCGATGCTCGCGATCAAAGGCAGCGTCCTGCAGCGCGTAGAGGATGTCAAAGCCCGCGACCCAGGTCAGCACCATCGTCATCAACAGCCAGACGGTCGGCTTGTTGAGATAGCCCGGCTCGATCGCGATCGCCGCCGCTACCGGGCTGATCGCCAGCGCAAACCCGAGCACGGCATGACAGAGCCACGTGAAACGCTTGGTGTAGCTGTAGCCCGCGAGCACGATCAGGACGCCCGGCCCCAGCAGCAGAGGCCATGCGTTATCAAACGCAACAAGAAACTCAGCCGTGGCCAGCTCAAAGAGCACCACGCAGAAGACCATCACGCCGACCATCGTCCGCCTTCGGACGCGGCCGCTGGGGATCGCGCGCTGTTGGGTCCGCGCGTTGGCACTATCGAGCGACGCGTCGGCCCAGCGGTTAAAGGCCATCGCAAAGGTCCGGGCCGTGACCATGCACAACAGGATCAGGCCGAACTCGCCCCACGCCGGCCGACGCAGCGCAGAGCCTGCGGCCAGGAACGTCGCCAACAACGCAAAGGGCAACGCAAAGACCGTGTGGCTGAGCTTGATGTCGCGCGCCACGTGCAGCAGTTGTTGCGGGATCGGCGGTGGCGGGTGCGGGATGCTTGACATGCCTTGAGTTTAGCGTGGCCCACGTTTGACCCCACGGTGTGCCGCAAACCCGGCATGCCGTGGGCTTGAAACACAACAGCCTACTCCCTACTCCCTACTCCCCGAGTCCGAACTTTCTCACTCCAGCGGATGTTCAGGTCGTGCTCGACGTTCACCAGGTCCAGCACCCGGCCAACAACAAAGTCCACCAGGTCCTCGATCGTCTTGGGCAGCATGTAAAAGCCCGGCTGCGCGGGACAGACGATCGCGCCCGCCTCGGTGACGCTCTGCATGTTGCGGATATCAATCAGCGACAGGGGCATCTCGCGGTGGACGAGCACGAGCTTGCGCCTCTCCTTGAGGGTGACGTGCGCGGCGCGGTGCACGAGGTTTTGCCCGCTGCCGGAGGCGATCGAGCCGAGCGTGTTGGACGAGCAGGGGATGATGACCATGCCGTCGTGCTTGAAGGAGCCCGAGGCGATCGTCGCGCCGACATCGCGGAAGTTGTGCAGGATCAGGTTGCCCGGCAGGGCACTACCCTCGGGCAAACCCGCGAGCGATGCCAGCCCGCCGGGGGTCAGGCCTTCAAGCCCAAGCTCGTCGTGCAATAGCCGTTGACCCAGCGGCGAAACGACCAGGTGCGTCTCAATCCCTGCGGCAACGACAAGCTGAATCAATCGATGCGCGTAGACCGCGCCGCTGGCGCCGGTGATGGCCACGACAAGGCGACGGGGTGTGGTGATGCTGTCGTTCATGCGGACATTTTAGGCAGCAGACAGTCGGGAGTAGGCAGTCGGGAGTCGGGAATAGGAAAACGTTTAATCTATCTGCCTTTGCCCGACTCCCAACTCCCGACTCCCTATTCCCTGCTTCGCCGCCGCACGGTCTCACGGGTGACGACCAGTGCATCGTCGCGGACTTCCAGGCCGACCAGTCGGCCGTCGCGCCCGTTGTCTGACGCATCGATGGGTAATTCGATCGGCCCAACGGGCGTGCCCTGGGTCAGGCTGAGCATGAGGCTGTCCGGGTCGTTTCGGCTGGCGATGAGGTCGATGGCGGTGCCAGTGGGTACCGGCAGCACGCCGAGCGCGGCGCTCGTGAGGGTGCTGGTGACGGTGCCATCGGAAGCGACTTGGATCGCGAACGACAGCGCTACAACCTGCCGGTTCTTATCGCGCTCGATTTCGCAGGTGATGCGCAGCAGCCCGTCGCCGGCCGAGTCGACCATCGCCGACTTGACCCACGCTGGCAGCTTGATGTCGATATCCGCAAGCAGCTCGATCCCCTCTTCCGCCAGCCAGATGTTGAGGTCTTCGTAGGGGATCTCAACGCTGCTGCGTCGGCCGAACAGATCGTCTGCGCTGCGTACTGCTTCCTTGCCAGGGTCGCTCCACTGCGTGAGCAGGTTGTTGCGCAGGTTTTCGCTGGTGATCTTTTTCTGTTCGATTGTCATCGTGGCGAGCCGCTCTTGCTGTTTGACCCAGTGGCTCGGACGACTGCCCAGGCCGAAGTAGATCACCAGCGCGATCCCGGCCAGCACGACAAAGAGCAGCACAAACGCGATCGTCAGGATACGCACGCCGCGAATGCGACTGGCCGTGTCATTCGTATTCATCGCTCCGCCCCGTGCACCGCCCCGGCGGCCTCGGCCAGGCGCTGGTGCAGGATCTCGTGATCGCCTGCCGACGAAAGCGCCAACGCCAACTGATCAAATCGCTCGACACTGCCCAGCGGCCCAGTAACCGCAGCCAGTGCCGCATCGCCCAGCGCTTCGCTCGCTCGCATGAACCAATGCGCAGGCGTCGGCGGCGATGTCTTGAGCGGCGCAACCCATTGACCCACCCACGGCGTCGGCGCTGGCATCACCACATTCACCGCCGGCCCGTGAAACGTCGTGATTAGCCAGTTCGCGTCGCCTGCCTCGCTATCGGCAAACAGCACTTCGATGGCCCGATGCGATCGGCGAATTAGTTCATCAAGCTGTGCAGCGTCCTTCGCGGCATACGGCCGAGTCAGCACGATGCAGCCGCATCGCTCATCAGCGATCAACGCTTCAAGTTCGCCTACTCTTGTCGGTGTCCCCAGCAGGATCAGCCCGTCGGTGGCGATCTGGCGTTTTAACCGACGCGCCTCTTGCAACGGCAGCAGCACCCGGCGGACCATGATCCAGTCCCTGTCTGCGCGGGCCTGTCCAAGGGCCGACACACACAACGCCTCGCAACGCGCGTAGTCCATCACCGCCAGGGCCTGAATCGCAGATTCCATGAGGTTGTCGATCGTCGCGGGCATCATGGGATTCTAGCAGCACCGTCCGAGACGATACGAAACAGCCGGAGATCGCAGCAGCTCCTACGGGAGGGCGAGGCTCCTGCC
>JBGSTE010000133.1:0-8371 GCA_041736655.1 Phycisphaeraceae bacterium
ACCCACGCCCTCCCGCCCAAACCGCCTCCCATTTAACCCTACGCAACCTGAACCCGATCGATGGGTATCTCCCTGCACGACCTGCGCGGGCGTTGTCGGCGTATCATGGTCTGGCTTGCCCTCTACTGACACCAACCGCTCAATGGAGCCTGATCGATGAAAATGATGCATTCCCTGCTTTCGGCCGTGGCCGTACTGATGCTTGTGCTCACTATGCCGGCCCGCGCGGTCGATGTGCCCGAACAGGCGATCGGCGAGAACACGGCACTGGTCGTCTGGGTCGATCTCGAACAGGTCGACACCGAGATGATCCAGAAGCTCGGCGACCAGCTTGCCGCCTTGGCGGACAACCCGATCCTGGCCGACCAGGCCCAGGGCATCCCGCTCGGCGAGATCGGGAAGATGAAGGATGTGCTCACGACCTTACGCAACGGCTTTCTTCAGGCCGGCGGTCAGGGGCTGATGCTCACGCTGGAAATGCCCGGCGAAGATTCGCTGTCGCCGCCGATGTCGGTGCTGGCCAAGACCGGTCAAGCGGTCGACACCAAGGCGATGGCCGCGCTGGTGCGGACGATGAGTGAAGGCGCGATGGACGCCGAGCTTGCCCCGGTTGTCGAGGGCTGGCACGACCTGGCTATCGTGGACCTGGACAAGGGTGTGGAAGTGACCCAGGCCCTGCCCAAGCCGGACAAGAAGGCGTTCAAGGCTTTCGACAAGCAGTTGGGCGATGTCAAGAAGCCCATCATCAGCGTCGCCTTCCGCATGCAGGACGAGCTGCGTGAGATGATCGGCCAGCTCGGCGGACTGGCCGGCGACGGCGGCGGTCAGCAGGACCCGCAGGCCCAGATGATGCTCGGCATGCTCGAACCGCTCAAGCGGCTGGAGACCCTGGGCTTTGCGATCTCCAAGGACAAGGACGCCTTCGAGGTCGACGCCCAGATGGTCTTCGACAAGCCCGGCGACGCCCAGCAGTTCGCTCAGATGTACAACTCGATCCTGATGTTCGTGCCCGTGATCCTCGCGGGCGAGGCCCAGAAGATCCAGAACGCGCCCGACGCCAACACGATCAACAGCTTCTTCATGAAGCTGCAGATGACCCAGAACGGCGACACGCTCAAGCTGCACCTGGACAAGGAGTTCTTCGAGCTGGTCGACAAGATGGCACCGCTCTTCGAGGCCTTTGGCGAACAGGGGCAGCAGGTCCCCGCCGGCGATCTCTGATTGCTCGTTGAGTCAATTGACATTCGAAGCCCACGCCGTCACGGCGTGGGCTTCTTTTTAAGTAGCGGTCTGATGCACTGGATCACGCGATCAACTAAAATCCTTGCCCCATGACCGTGCCGACAACGAACGACAACCTCTACGACATCCTGCGCGAGCGCGGGCTGGTGTCTCAGTGTACGGATGAAAAAATCCGCGAACGTCTGAGTAAACCTGTCGCCGCGTACTGCGGGTTTGATCCCACAGCCGACTCGCTGCATGTCGGCTCGCTCGTGCCGATCATGGGCCTGGCTCACCTGCAAAGATGCGGGCACAAGCCGGTCGTGCTCGTCGGCGGGGCGACCGGGCTGGTCGGCGACCCCTCGGGAAAGACCGAGGCCCGCAAGATGCTCACCCCTGAGGACATCAACCACAACGCGCAGGCAATCGCCGATCAGATCGGCCGAGTCGTGCGATTTGGTGTCGGGCCGACGGATGCGGTGCTGGTCAACAACCTCGACTGGTTTGGGCCGATGAAGTGGCTGGACATGCTGCGTGAGGTGGGCTCTCGCATGAGCGTCAACCGCATGATGAGCATGGAGTCTGTTAAGGGACGCATGAACGCAGGCGAAGACGCTTCCGGGGGCGGGGGCATCAGCTACCTCGAGTTCAGCTACATGCTCATGCAGGGCTACGACTTCGCGTACTTGTTCGACAAGCACCGGTGCACGCTGCAGATGGGTGGGCAGGACCAGTGGGGCAACATCGTCATCGGCATCGACCTGGGTCGACGGCTGTACGACGCGAGCCTGGCCGGGCTGACCTTCCCATTGGTGACCAAGTCCGACGGCGGGAAGTTCGGCAAGTCCGAGCAGGGCAACGTCTGGCTCGACGCCAAGCGCACGAGCGTGTTCGACTTCTTCCAGTTCTGGCGCAACGTCGCGGACAACGATGTCGCGCGCTTCCTGGGCTACTTCACGTTCCTGCCGATGGACGAGGTGCGTGAGCTGGCGTCGGCCCAGGGCGCTGCGATCAATGAGTCGAAGAAGCGGCTTGCCTATGAAGTGACGAAGCTGGTGCACGGCGAGGCAGAGGCTCAGTCCGCTCTTGATTCGGCAGTAGCAGCCTTTGCGAGTAGTAGCAGTAGCTCTGGTGCAGACTTTACTGGCGACGCGATCCCCAGCGAGGTCCTCAACGCCGATGAACTCAACGGCGGCATCGGCCTGATCGCGCTCCTGGTTCGCGCCGGCTTTGCGAAGTCTAACGGCGAGGGCCGCCGACTCATCGAGGGCGGCGGCGTTCGTCTGCACGATGAAAAAGTCGCCGACCCGATGCGCCAGGTCACCGCCGGGGACGTGGTCGACGGCTACCTGCTGCTTCGCGCGGGCAAGAAACGGCTGTTCCGGTTTGATGTGGACTGACAGACTCCTGGTGTGCGCCTGATTGATTTGTCCTCTCGTTTGACCCCGCATCGCTTGTGAAGCGGGTAGAATGTATCGCTGGCACTGCATCGTTAGCGAGATCGTATTGACGCCTGAATCCGACAACCTGACACCCGATGACACGGTCGCTGATCCGGTAAGGCCGGTCGCACACGCTGGCAAACCGGGCAAAAAATCCACGAAGTCCAGCCGCTTTTTTGTACGCGGGCTGGCGACACTCCTGCCGGCGGTGCTGACGCTCTGGCTGCTGGTGTTTGCCTACGGGTTCGTTCGAGATCGCATTGCCAAGCCGATCAACTGGGGTATTCAGGCGCTGGTGATTCAGTTGACCGACTGGCCCAACCCGGTGGATGACGACTACCTGGTGGTCTGGCAGGACGTCCTCACCGCCCCGCAGAAAGACGAGTGGGAACGAGAGTCCGACACGCGGCGCGAGGTGTTGCTCAAGCAGCAGCCGGACCTGACGCCCGCCGCCATCGACCGCAACCTGCGTGATCAACGGCTGAACTGGATGAAGGCCCGCGAGGAGATCATCGTCGAGGCCCGCCGGGTTCAGCTCCAGAAACAGTGGAACTCGATCGCGATCGGCAACTGGCACGTGCTGGACGTGATCGGCCTGATCGTCGCGATCATCCTGTTCTATTTCGCCGGGGCGATCATGTCCAACGTGCTGGGCCGGCAGCTCCGCGACCGCGGCGAGAAGATCGTCGACCGCCTGCCGCTGGTGCGTCGGGTGTACCCAGCAATGAAGCAGGTGACGGACTTTTTCTTTGGCGACAGCGAGCAGCAGCTCAAGTTCAACCGCGTCGTTGCCGTTGAGTACCCGCGCAAGGGGCTGTTTTCGGTGGGCCTGGTCACGGGCGACACGATGCAGACCATCGAGAGCGCGATGGGCGAGCCGTGCATGACGGTGTTTGTCCCCAGCTCGCCGACGCCGTTCACCGGCTACGTGATCACCGTGCCGGTGAAGGACACGATCGACCTGGGCATCACGATCGAGGACGCGCTAAAGTTCGTCGTCTCCGGCGGGGTGCTGGTGCCGCCATCGCAACTGATTGCGCGTAACACCCCGGAGAACGACCGCCGGGGTCCGACGGGTGATCGACGCGCGGGCGATACGCCGGGCCTGCCACAATCCGTAACAGGAGCGGGCTCGAAGAATTGATGGGATAATCAGTAACAATCAAGGAGCGAATCATGGATATCACAATCACCGGGCGACACATGACCGTCACCGAGCCGATCGACCAGCACGCACGCGAGAAGGCGGGCAAGCTCTCGCGGTACTACGACCGGCTGTCGAAGCTGGAGATCGTGGTCGAGAAGGCCGAGGACCAGCGTAGCTACAAGGTCGAGTTCATCGCCCACGTCGACGGCAACGACCACCTGATCGCCCACGCCAGCGACACGGACCTGTACCACAGCATCGAGCTGGCGGTACAGAAGATGGAGCGCCAACTGACGGACCTGAAGGAAAAGCTGCGTAACCGCAAGCATTGATGGCAGGGAGTTGTGAGTTGGGAGTCAGGAGTCAGAAGTCAGGAGAAGGCAACGATCTATCGCGTGTTGCGTTAGGCCTGCGCCCTTGCCCCTAAACCTGCTACACTTAATACTCCCGTCCGCCGGCCTGCCCCGCGGATGGACAGACCCTACCCGACCGAGGCCGACCCCGATGAAGCTCAGCGACTTTGTCGTTACCGATGCCATTATCCCCGCCCTCAAAGCCGACGGACGAGACGCCGTCGTGGGCGAGATGATCGACGCCCTGATCGCGTCCGGCGCGATCGCCAAGGGCCTGCGTGACGAGTTGGTCAAGCTGGTGCTGGACCGCGAGAAGCACGGCTCGACGGGCTTTGGCAAGGGCGTGGCGGTGCCGCACGTCAAGCACGCGAAAATCAAAAAAGTGACTGCGGCGGTGGCGGTGAGTAAGCAGGGCGTGGACTTCAACGCCCTGGACCGCGAGCCGGTGTATTGTCTTTTCCTGCTGGCATCGCCTAAGGATAAGCCCGACGAGCACCTGCAGGCGATGGAGAACTTGTTCAATAATCTTCAGAACGAGATGTTCCGCAAGTTCCTGCGTCAGGCGGACTCAAAAGAAGCCATCGCCGAGATCCTTGCCGAGGCCGACTCCGGTCAGCTCGCCCGCTGAAGACGATCTGCCTTCTGCAAGCCATGACGACCCGCCGCGCGGTGTCCCCGCTGCCGCCTGTTTCAGACGACCCATTCATGGAAGCGCAACGCGTCAAGGTGACCGTCCGCAATAAGCTTGGGCTTCACGCCCGGCCGGCGATGGCGTTCGCCGACACCGCGGCGCAGTTCAAGAGCGATATCCTCGTCATGAAGGGTGGCAACAACTACGACGGCAAGTCGATCATGAACCTGATGATGCTGGCCGCGACGCAGGGCACGGAACTGGAGATCGCCGCCAAAGGCCCCGACGCCGGCGACGCGCTGGCGGCACTTAAGAGGCTGGTTGAATCGAATTTTGATGAAGAGTAATACGCTTCAACGGCGCTCGCCTTCACCTTCGATAGACAAAGGTCACAGACCTTGGCATTCAAACGCCTGGGCATCAGGTACGCCAAGGATGTTGAATAACGTCAGAACAAGCTGAGCTTATTAAAAAACATCATTGCATTGCTTGGCGAACTTGGCGTCTTGGTTGTTCAATTCGAACGGGTTGTGAATTGTTTCCACAACCACCAGCTCGGTGCCGACAACGCATAAGCGACGAAGGCGAACGCGAGCGTCCATTGCGGGACGATCAGCAGCAGCAGGACGACGATGACGTACATCGCGACGGTGCCGATCTTGGCTCGGTCGCGGAGGTAGCGGTTCATGACGTGGGTGTAGGGGAACTTGCTGACCATGGCCAGGGCAGTCAACAGCATGACGCTGACCATGCCGATGCGGGCGACATCGATGAACCACGAGTCCGCGTTGATGACGCTTTTGCCAAAGAGTACGTGCTGGTGCAAGAGTGCCAGCGCCGCGACGGTGCCCGCGGCGCCGGGCGAGGGCAGGCCAGTGAAGAGGTTGGGGTTGACGCTGTGTTTTTCCATCGTTGCGACGGTGTATCGCGCCAGGCGCAGGGCGGCACAGGCGACGTAGATCAGCGCGATGATGAGGGTGGCTCGGCCAAAGAGGTGGTCGGCGGATTCGGAGAAGTAGGGTGCCCCGGCGTCGACCAGTTGCACGGCGATAAAGGCGGGCGCGACGCCGAAGGTCACCATGTCGGCCATGGAGTCGAGTTGCTCGCCGAAGGCGCTGGTGCTGCGGGTGAGTCGCGCGACCCTGCCGTCCAGGCCATCAAAGACCATGCCGGCGAAGATGGCCATGGCGGCGAAGGTCAGCGGCGTCCAGTCAAAGGGGAAGTCGGTGCCGTCGGGGCGTGAGGCGAAGAACACGGCCATGAACCCGCAGAGCACGTTTCCGAGGGTCAGCATCGTGGGCAGCACGCTGATGGGCAGCTTGCGGACACGCAGCTTGCGTCGGCGCTTGCCGTGGGGTGGCAGGTCGTGGGACGTGTCTGCGGGCGTTTCGGGTTCCGGCTGGGGCAGGCGTGCGACCATGGGCACAAGTTTACCGCAGAGTATCGGCCAAGACAGACTAGGGGCTATCTCGCATGCGATACAATACCGCGATGCCTCGCAGACCTGAACTTAACGATGCGATGAGCCCTCTGAGTAATCGCGTGCTGGCGTCGGTGTTGTTCGTGTGTTGTGGCGGCCCGCTGGTCCTTGCCGCCACGTTGACGCCCGACCCTGCCGGCATGGGCACGCACACCCAACTAGGTCTGCTCGACTGCGGATTCGAGTTTGCCACCGGGTACCCCTGCGCCACATGCGGCTGCACGACCGCCTTTGCCTACGCGGCGGACGGCTCTCTGCTGCAGGCCCTGTTGACCCAGCCCTTCGGCGCGTTCCTGGCTTTGGGGCTGGCGATGATGACGCTCGTGGCCGGTTGGTCGGCCTGCACGAATATGCCCCTGGCACCGATCGGCCGGATGCTGGGCAACAAGCGTTTTATCCTCTTCGGGGCCGTGCTGTTGCTGGCCGCCTGGGCGTACAAGGCCGCGATCGTCGCCACCGCCGGCTGAGGCATACGATGCCCGCGATTGAACCTTGCGTTACGATCCTCAACTGAACGTTTGCCGTATCCCTTGTAGAGACACCTCGCATGAGCCCACGCAACCCCTGCCTGCTCGTCCCACTGCTGCTGGTCTTAGGCATAGCCCTGATCGGCTGCACGAATGTCTTGCGTCAGCTCCCCGGACAGCCGGACTACTACGACCTCAAGGCCAAGTACACCGACCTGGCCAACCGGCGTGTCGCGGTGGTCGTCTCGGTCAGCGACTACACCGACTTCAATTATCCCGATGCCCGCCCGTTCATCACCCGCGAAATCAGCCGGCGGATCGTCGCCGGCGTGCCCGGCGCGACCGTCAGCGATCCGCAGGCGATCCTCGACTGGCAGAAGGACAACCCCTACTGGGCCACGCGGACGCCTTCGGCCATCATCGAGCAGCTCAAGGTCGATCGCCTGGTGCTTGTCGAGATCGGCCAGTTCCGTACCCATGAGCCGGGCGACAAGTATGTCATGCGTGGCATGATCACGGCAACAGTCAACATCATCGAAGCCGAAGCAGCGGACCCGGACAACTTCGCCGCCTCCTACAACCGAACCGTCATGTTCCCCCGCAACAAGGACACGGATATCGGCGTCGCGGGACCAACCGTCAGCGAAGAGGCGATCGCTATGAAGACGATGGTGTGGTTCTGCGAAGAAACGGCCGGGCTTTTCTACGACCACACCCTGGAGCGCTGACTTGATGCGATCTGTGCAATCCCGCCTGCTGCTTGTCTTGCTGTTCCTGATGCTTAGCGCCTGCAACATCATCGGCGGGGCGGCGTCGATCCTTGCCCCACCGCAGAAGATCGAAGCCAAGCACAAGCTGGCCGACAAACCGACACTGATTTTGATCGATGACCGGCAGGGCCTGGTCAACAACGAGTCGCTGATCCGCCGTATCGCCGGGGCTACCCGCGGCGTGCTCGAAGCCGAGCAGGTTGTGACGACGGGTTTCGTCGGGCAAGACGAACTGGCCTCGCTTCGCCAGCAGTTGGGCGCGGAGTTCGATAACACCTCGCTCGCCGCGCTGGCGATGAAGCTCGGCGCTAAGCAGGTCATCCATGCCGAGGTCGTCGCCTACCAGATGGAGATCGGCAACAACCTCTTGCAGCCGAGCATCACGCTCAACATCAAAGTCTTTGACATCGATGAGCGGAAGCGCGTCTTCCCCACCGATGCTGACCCCGGCACCGCACAGGCAAACAATCAGATCGCCTACCCGTTGTCGACGAGCCTGCCGATGCGGGACTTCACCGGTCAAAGCGCTGCCAGCGCGATCGCGGCGCGTGAGTTGGCGGACCTCGTGGGACGAGACATGGGCCGGCTGTTCTTCGACTGGCGTGTACCCGAGGGCGGCGCGGACCTGGATCAGCGATGACACGCGTGCTGCACCTGATCGATCAGCCCGGGCTGACCGGCGAAACCCTCACGCTTCGCCTGTCATACGACGCCGCACGCCAGAGTAAGACCAACGAACAGCACGCTTGGCTTTTACTAGGTGGCGAGCCGATGCGCGAGGCGGCGCAGCGTGCGGGCCTGGACCCCGCTCGTATTCGTCTGATGCCCATGCCGGTCGGCCTGCGAAACGTCGTGCCCGG
>JBGSTE010000165.1:0-6024 GCA_041736655.1 Phycisphaeraceae bacterium
CTTGCCGCCGGTGCGTGGCGCAGAAGCCGCACGCTTCTCCCGCACCACGTGGGCCTCCCGCAGCATCACCGCATCCGTCAGCCCGGGCATCGACTTGCGCATGTCCGCCACCGCCGCCTCGATGATGCGATCATCGCTGAAGTGGTCGTAGTCGTCGGCATTGCCAATCACCGCGTGCACGTGATGCAGCCCTGCATTAGCACCACTACGCTCGACGCCCTTGTTAAACGCCCAGCGGACGCAGCCATCCGTGAAGATCAGGTGCGAGCGACGCATCACCTCGTGACCCGCCGGCGGCTTGAAATACAGGTGAATACCGAGAATCGGCACGTCCTCGATCTGCGCCAGCATTGCCAGCCGATCATCGTCACGCTTCATCTGATCGCTGGCCAGCTCCTCCAGCCGCGCGTGTGGCAGCGCCGTCACGTAAGCCTCCGCATCAATCGTTCGGCCGTCGGCCAGGTGGATCCCGGCAACCCGCTTGCTCGCCGCGTCATACTCAAAGCGATCAACCATCACCCCCGCAAGCATCTGCCCGTGGTTACGCTCCACAAACTCCGCAGCCCGGCGATAAAACTCAGACCGGCTGACCTTGGAAAAACCCAACTGATAGCTCGTGTTACTCAGCAGAAACCCCTCTTGAAGAATACGAACCCCGTAGGCCGCGCTGATCTGCTCCGGCAACTGGTTGCACGCCCCGGCGATCAACGCCGACCAGAACCGATCGATCACGTGCTGGCCCTGGTGAACACTCTCCAGCCAGTTGCGGAAGTTCTCATCCGTCAGTTGCTCACGCGCCGCCCGGCTCACCTGCAGCGCCGCCAGCAAACCCGCGAAGATCGAGAACTTCTCCTTCCAGTCAAAGCGCTTCATCCCCATCAGCGACCGCGTCAGGTGAAACGGGGCCGGCAGGTCGTCGCCCGTCAGTTCATCGATGATGCCATCCGAGCCGGTGAAGTACAGCGTCTTGTGCCAGTCGATCTCGCGGATGACGCCCAGCCGGCGATACAGGTCCGTCTGGTTGGTGCACATCCGCATAAGCGTGTGCTGCGAAGCGTCGGTCGCTTCGCCGGAGGTCGACTGCCCGACGTGGATATGGCTCTCGACAATGCTCACGCGGTAGCCCAGCTCGGTAAGCCGAACCGCCGCGGCCACCCCCGCGTGCCCGTCGCCAACGATGATGATGTGCCTGCCCTGTCCGGGTTGATCGTGGTGCATCCGCATATTGGAACCGAGTTAAAGTCCCAACGCAACGCGGCCTCCCAGCAGCCAACCCCCTGCGCCGTCCCCAAGAGAAAAGAAGCCGGTGCTGAGCAAAAGCGAAGCTCCGGATCAAACGCAAACACCCCCGCTAAGCAAGACAGAACCATCGTAAGGCAGGTAGATCGCAGCGAAACCCACCAAGCCGAACATCCTGTTCATCACTCGCTGTGGTTATGGTTTCACTCCACCCATCCTACATACTGACAATGATCCAATGCTGCTGAAAGGAAAACGATCTCATCACCATCTAAGCACTTTGAATGGTCTGCGCATCTGACGAAGCAGTCAGGAGATTTTCGCCAGGGGTCCAGGACCGTAACGCCTGCTGTTTGATCTCGTCAGCTTCGCTTTGCAGTCCCGCTTCCGCCTGGGTTGCGACTGTTTCAGGCTCGACGGCAGGAATTTCTACTGCAGATACATCGGGCTTCGTGTTCTCTTTGCCTTCGATGATATGTACGGGCACACCGTTTGGAAAGATGATTTCGCGAGCATCGTCCGGCAGGGAAACCGCCGCATCCTGAAAGGCCCGTTTGATGAGCCGAATGACGGAGGATTTCACTTTCAACCAGCTATGTTGATTGCCATCGATCCAGAAATAGACCCGTAGGTTGACTGTAGACGACCCTAGGTTCTCAACGAGCACCAGCGGTTCGGGCTCACTCAGTACAGCCGGATGCTCAGCGAGTACCCTCAAAGCGACATCCTGGGCAAATGAGATCGGTGTTTCGTAGCCGATCCCAACCATAAAATCATCACGCCGAATGGGATTACTGGTGAAGTTACGGATTGTGCTGTTGAAGACCGTCGCATTGGGGACTTGCACCTGATTGCCGTCGAGCGTCAACAGTACGGTCGTTCGCGAGGTCAGCCGTTGAACGTATCCCGTGACGCTTGCAATTTCAACCAGATCGCCCTCACGAAACGGTTGCTGCAGGCTCAGGAAAAGACTGGCCAGGAAGTTCTCGGTGATGTCGCGGAATGCGATACCCAATACCAGGCCGATCAGGCCCGTCCCGCCCACCACCGTCAGCGCAAGCTGCGTCAGCCCGGCAATACGCAGCACCAGGTACAGCCCGGCAAGCATGACAAGGATCCCGCTCGCCCGGGCCAGGACTTCACGCAAGAGCCGGCTGAGGGATCGCCCCAAAAGCCCACGCCGCATGGCATACACCGTCAACTTCGCGAACATCCATGAGATCGCAATGACAACCACCGCCACCACAATCAGCGGCAGCAGCCGGACGAATCCGCGAGCTAAATCACTCAGTACCTGAAAGGTTGGATCGAAATCCCAGACCGGCGAGGGAGCCACAACGATCTGATTAACAACCGCAACAACGCCCTCGGTATTTTTCGCTAATTCGCCCGCCCATTGTTTGGATTCATCGGTCCTAGTCGTTCCTTTCAGGAAAACGATGCCTTCACGAACCGAGACCTCTGGCTGGCCGAACCAGCCGGTCGTTTCAAGAATATCCGCGATACGCTGCCCGATGTCGATATCCTCAACGACGGTCTCGACTTTAACTTTTCCCGGAGCCTCGGGCTTCACCTCAGGCACCGTCGGGAGCACCGGCTTGTCCTCAGGAGCGCCAAGCAGTTGGGCAGATACGGAGTCATGCGAAAAGACTGCAAAGCACAACAGTACCGCAAAAGTGATTCGTGCCGATCGAATTGCAAGGTGACACGTGCTTATCCACACTCGGCCACGACCATGCCACTCACGCGCTTGTGTCGTGGCCCTGTTACTCCTGCAACTGCAAATCATTCGACCTCGTGTGTCGTCCATTTTCTCCTCCCTTTCCGTCCAAGTATTGACCAACGCGAATTGAGGTGACCTCAAATCATAGGCGTGTTGAAGTTGTCAGGGTTATAGAGGATCGACTGATTGCGGCCCACGACGCATAATACCGGTTGCCCGACTTCTCATCGTGATATGCAATTATGAATACGCCACAGCCCCACACCCAGCCAAATTGAACCGCCGGGCCACGCACGGGTCTCGAGTCGTTTTCACAGTTCAAGCTTGGCGAGATTGGCCGGGAATGAGCCGCGGTGAGCTCGCGGTACAGGCAGGCATGGATGCAAGCAGGATCATTCGTTCCGGGTTCTTATCCGAGCCACCACACTGGCCACCCGCCGTAGGGTGGGTAGAGCGCAGCGAAACCCAGCATGCCAAACAACCTGTTCATCACTCGCGGTGGGTATCGTGGAACTCCACCCACCCTACGTACTACGCCGCCCCCGGAAAAACCCTCATCCACGCCGCCTACCACGAAGGCGAATCCTTCAATGCCCAAGACGCGCCGATGACCGTCAACGTCTTGAAAAAGAACGAGGACGGCAGCTACGAAATCCAAGTCACAGTCAAAGCCCAACCGTAATCAAGCGACGCATGAAGAAGCCGGTGCTGAGCAAAAGCGAAGCTCCGGATCAAACGTGTAGGGTGGGTAGAGCGCAGCGAAACCCACCAAGCCAAACATCTCGTTCATCATTCGCGGTGGGTATCGTTTCACTCCACCCACCCTACGTGCTCTTTATGAATTCATGGTGTCAACAGAGTCCGATTCCCCGCTGGCTGATTCGTCATTAGGATCATCATCCCCAGAAGTATCAGAGGAATTCTGATTTTTCGACTTCCGCGAGCGTAAAGGTTTGGCAGCAGCGCGGGCGATCTTCTTTCTTGCGCCCTCTGCTTGTTCGCCTTCAGTTACATCACGTTTCAGCACATCGGAAGTGAGCACAGACTTGATTTCATCAATTTCAACACGTACATCAGGCGACAATCGGCGTAGTTCGCGTCGAAGAACCTGAAGGACTGAATCACTGAGGATCATCGCACCAAGAAAGAACCTGCTTAACGCCTGCTTTTGGGTGTGGTACTCACCGAGAACTGATTTTATCCAACCTTCCTTGCAGAATAGGTATAAAGATTCAATGTCCTTGGCGTTCTTAGGATTGAGTGCAGAAAAGTCGATCTCGATCACAAGCTCCTGATCGATCGGCTTTGCAAAGGTGACCTTGTATACACGCCATGAAAGAGCGTTTGTCAGAACTACCCAATCGACTCCTTGATTTGCAGCATAGTCAATTGCTTGCTTTACATGTTGTTCCTTGAGCTCAAGACCGATCGCTTTTACTTCAAAAAGCATTTGAAGTACGCCATCAAGTTTCGTAGCAAGATCGCAATAGGTACCTCGGATGGCGTACTCTGAAGTGATTTCGGAGTACTTGTCATATCCGAAGATATCCGCAAGCATATCTACGACAATCGTCACCGTGTCTGACTCACCTACATCGCGCGACTTAGCTGAGTTAAGAATCGGCTGGAATCGCTTTATTCCAGCAGCGATACGATCGGCAACTTTGGAGGGAATTTTGGCCATAGTTCGTCTTATTGAAGGTGGAGTCTGCTGTACTACAGTAACTTTTGATTGTACTGAATCAATCTAGGAGTTATTGTCGCATGATGCCCTCATTGCGTCAAGCAGATTTTTGACAGATCTCGTCGTTATCAACGTCCGAGTATTCCACAGCGTTCGACACATCACCCACCTCACTTCCCCACACAGATCAGCCGGTCTGCGGTGCGAATAAACAGGTCGTTGCCGGCGACGGCGATTGTCGCGCGGGTCGGGTAGCCGCCGAGGGAGACATGGGACAGCTCTTTGAATTCATCGCCCGCTGAGAGGATGTAGGTTTCGCCGTCGGCGTTGATGAGGTAGATGTGGCCGCCGGCGACGGTCGGGGTGCAGCGGAAGTAGCCGGGGGTGTCGATGCGGCCGAACCAGATTTCCTCACCCGTCTGAGCGTTGACTTTATAAATCTCCTTCTTTTCGCCGCTGAAACAGAAGATCGCGCCGTCGACATAGACCGGGCAGGCGACGTCGGACTTGACGTCGCGCTTATACCACTTGAGGATCGGCACGTTGTTCTTGACTTGAACAGCGAAGAGGTCGTCGCCGCGCGGGGTGGTGAAGTAGATCAGGCCGTTCTTACCCTGGGTTGGGCCGGCGATGACGCGGAACATCTTGCTGTTCTGGGGGTTGATGCCGTCGGTGAAACGCCAGAGTTCCTTGCCGGTGTCCGGGTCGTGTCCGGTGAGTGCGTCGCCGCCGTAGACGACGACCTGCGGCTTGCCGTCGAGGGTGACGGCGATGGGGCTGGTGTAGGCCTCGAAGGATTCGCCCTGCGCGGTGGTGGGTCTTTCGTTTTCCCAGAGGACGTTGCCGGTGGCGGGGTCGATGCAGAGGAGCAGCGAGTTGGGCTGCCGGCGGAGGATCTGGACGTAGAGCTTGCCGTTCAGAAGAAGCGGGCTGGAGGCGTAACCCCAGAGGATTTCGATCTTGCCGTATTTTTCGGACAGGTTGATGTGCCAGGCTTTCTTGCCCGCGTGGGAGTAGGCGACGAGATCGCCGGTGCCAAAGAGGAAGTAGACCTGCGTTGTGTCTGCGGTGGGGGAGCTTTCGGCGTGGTTATTTTCGCGTGATCGCTCGCGGGATTCGCGGGCGGGCGCGACATCGTCCTTCCAGAGCAGCTGGCCGGTCTTGCGGTCCATACCCATCGCAAGCAGTCGCTTGGTGTCGGGCGTGCCGGCGGGGATGAAGACGTAGTCGCCGACGACACAGGGCGTCGCGGCGGACGGGCCTGGCAGGGCCGTGGACCAGCGGACATTGTCGCGGGTCTCTGGGTTGAAGCTGTTGACGGTCTTGGCGTCGGGTGCGGCGCCGGTGCCGTCGGGTCCGCGCCAGCCGGGCCAGTCGT
>JBGSTE010000168.1:0-3051 GCA_041736655.1 Phycisphaeraceae bacterium
GCTCAGCCCGTCGATCGTTCGGGCCGACGGCTCGGACAAGCTCCGCATCGGCGTGATCGGTGCCGGCGGCCGGGGGCTGGACAACCTGCAGATCGTCGCCAAGCACCCGGACGTGGTGATCAACGCCTTCTGCGACGTCGACCAGGCCATGATCACCGCGACCAAAGCGGCCACGGGCATGGAGTCGCGCGAGTTCCGCGACTTCCGCAAGATGTTCGCCACCCACGCCGAGACAATTGACGCGGTGATCATCTCGACGCCCGACCACATGCACGCACCGATCGCCATGCTCGCGATGTCGCTCGATAAGCACATCTACTGCGAGAAGCCCCTGTCCCGCACCGTGGCCGAGGCCAGGGCTCTGGGCAATGCGGCGCTGGCCAAGTTCGAACTGGCGCTACAGATGGGTACCCAGCGCTCGGCCAAGCCCGGCAAGCGCGCGGTCGTCAACGCCCTGCGCTCCGGCAAGATCGGCGGGATCAAGTCCGCTCACGCCTTCACCGATCGCCCCGCAGGCTGGTGGGACGCGGGCAGCAACTACGGCAAGGGCGAAGACGCGGCACCCGAAACGCTCATGTGGGATGAGTGGCTGGGCGTCGCCAGCAAGCGCCCTTTCCAGAAAAACCTCTACCACCCCGGACAGTGGCGCGGCTGTCGTGACTTTGGCACCGGCGCGATCGGCGACATGGGCTGCCACATCATCGATACCGCCTTCTACGGCCTGGGCCTGACCGCGCCGAGCACCATCCTCGCACAAGCCGAAGGTGGAACCGATCAGAAATACCCCGACAAGACCACACTCACGTACACCTTCCCCGCCAACGCGCGGACCGACGGCGATTTGAAGCTGACCTGGCACGAGGCCGGCGACATGCCCGTCAAGAAGGCGGCCGGCATCCCCGAGGATTTCAAGCTCGAGTCTAACGCCATCATCTTCGTCGGCACCGAGGGCACGCTCTACTGCCACATGGACGGCCAGCACCAGCTCTTTGTCAACGGCCAGCCCAAGGACCTCGAAGTCACTTCCGCAGCGGCAGAGGAATACCCGCACATCCACGAGTGGGTCGATGCCTGCCTGGGCTTTGGTGAGTGCGGCGCTGCGTTTCCCTTCGCCGCCCGGCTTACCGAGACCGTCCTGCTCGGCTCGACCGTCGCGTCGCTATTGCCCGGCCAATCGCTGGCGTGGGACTACAACGCGATGAAGTTCACCAACAACGACGCCGCCAACGCGCTGATTAAACGCGACTACCGCGAAGGCTGGGCCGTCGCGGGGTTGTAATTATCACTAAGAGCGCTTAACAAAAAGGTGGGGCGGGCTTCCAGCCCGCCAACAGGCCAGAGGCTTGATGGGGATTCTTTGCGTGGCTGCCCCACGATGGCGGGCAAGATGCCCGCCCCACCCTTGCATTTTTTGTTTGACACGCGCTGATCGAGGCCATCGCTCGGCTTGAACTTACGGCGCAACCACAAGATCGCCCGTGTCCAGTTGCAGCTCGGCTGCGCGGTCGTAGACCGCCTGCGGGACTACCGCCTTGAAGACGCCGGTGCTTGCGTTGTATTGCCAGGCGCCGGAGGTGTCGGCGGCGATGACGTTGCTGTCCACAAAGGGGTTGTCTGGCGCGGTGAGGATGTAAGGCCCAAAGTCATCGCCCGCCACGTCGCCGTCGATGTCGGTCTTGTTGATGAGCACCTGCCACTGGCTGGTGATGAGTTGGGCGGTCGTTGGGTAGTCGCCGTTGTGATCGGTCTTGTAGAGCAGCAGCGCCTTCTTGACCGTTGAGAGTTGCGAGGCCAGCGCGCTGCCCTTGGCCGAGTCATTGGCGTTGGAGTAACGCGGGATCACGATCGCCGCGAGGATCGCGAGGATGCTGACCACGATCATCAGTTCAATCAGGGTCAGGCCACGCTGACGCAGGGTGCGGGGGTTCATGGTTCGCCTCACTGGAAAAGTTGATTGCACTTGGTTTGTTGCCCTGGAAGTACTTCATCAGAACGGAAGCTGGTCGTCCTCTTCATCATCAAAAGGATCGGCCTGTTCGTCGTAGCCCTGCCACTGCGACGGCGGCAGGTACGTGTCGTTGGGGGTCGGCGGATCAAAGTCAGGCATCGCCCGATGATGCACACGGATGATCCGGCCCAGCAGCTCGCCCATCTGGTCGGCCACGACGCCCAGCGCATCGATCGCCGACTCGGTGAACGGCTGACTCTCATCACGGAAAAGCGCAATCACCGCCAGCGCCTCGCCATCGTGCATCGCCGGCAGCGCCAGCAGGTGACAGTCCGCCAGATAGTTCCAGTCGTCGCCCAGCAGGTTGACCAGCGCCTGGTTGTCCGTCGCGTGCAGCACAGGCTCGTCGCTCGTGCCCACGCGCGGGGCCAGCACATCAGCGAGGTGTTCGAGCAGCATGTCCGCCGAGTCTTTCGTGCAGTCGTAGTTCACGTACCCGCCCAGCGCGTATTCGTCGGCCGAGGAAGGCAGGAACACCGCCGCGTTGCTCGGGCCGGCCTGCTGGACGATGTACTCGAGTGTCTTGCGGAGCACCGCCTCCAGGTCCAGCTCGTCGCCGACCGCTTCCTTGTAGCCGGCGGTCTGCGTGATGTTCTGGATCTGCACAGCCAGTTCCTGATACGCGGTGACCAGGTCGTTGCAGAGGATGTCCACCTGCTCGGAAACTTCGAGCCTCGCGTCGTTGAGCCGGCGACAGAGTTTCTTGAGCCGGCGGATGCGGGACGATCGCTCGCGCTCGATCCACTGCCGGTCCAGCGCCTCGCGGATGCGGTCGGCCGTCTGGACTGTCCATGCTGCGTTGTCGTCGTTTGATTCGGGCTTGATGATCACGTCCGAGACGCCCAAACGCATCGCCTGCTGGGCCAGGTCAAAGTCTGGTCGGTCGGTCAGCACGACCGTGGCGATCGCGATGTCGCGGGCCTTGAGGTCACGCGCCAGGTCCAACCCGCTGCCGTCGGCGAGCGTCGGCGGGACGATGGCCAGGTCGATCCGGCCGGCAGCCTGCATGGCCTGCCTGGCGTGGGCGATCGACGGGGCGTAGA
>JBGSTE010000344.1:0-9749 GCA_041736655.1 Phycisphaeraceae bacterium
GCCAAGCTCAACATCCGCCTGACGCAGCAGGGCAACGATCTGTTCGGGACTGTGACGCTTCTTCATCGAGGAATCCTTTCCGGCTCATTCGCCGGCTGGATTCTCTCAAATTCGGTGGATCAGGATTTGGGGAGGGGGTCAAGCAGGCGAAGCTCGACCTGGCCGAGGCTCAGACGCAACTCACCGAGCAGCGCGAAAAGATGAACACGATGCTGGGCCTGTGGGGCCCTGCGGCGGATGCGTGGTCCATGATCGAGCGCCTGCCCGAACCCGGCAGTGACACAAGCGAAGACTTGGAGCCCGATGGCCTGTTGGCCCGCGCCATCGACAACTCGCTGATGCTGGGTGCAACACGCTATCGCATGGAAGCGCTGGCCGACCGGCTGGGGTTGGAGAAGTCGCAGAGGCTGTTGCCGAGTTTCGAGGCCGGAGTTGTCGGGGAACGCGACGCCGGGGAGAGCGACTGGCTAGTCGGCCCGATGATTGCACTGCCGATCCCGCTCTTTGATCAGGGGCAGGGTGAGATCGCTAAAGCCACCGCCGAGGTCCGCAGGATTCAGGCGCAGTACTACGACCAAGCGGTTCAGGTGCGTGCCGCGGTGCGCGCCGCCTACGCCCGCCTCGAAAGCGCCAAAGCAAAGGTGACCTATTACCAGCAGGTCATGCTCCCGCTGCAGCAACAGATCGTTGACGAGACCCAACTCCAATACAACGCGATGCAGGTCGGCGGTTTCCAACTGCTGCAAGCACGGCAGATGCAGATTGAAACCGGTTCCCGCTACCTCGATGCGCTGAACGAGTATTGGAGGAGCCATGCCATGCTGACGGCTGTGGTCAGCGGCGGAAGCGCGGAGCTTGACCTGTCTACGACCGCGCCCATCCGCAGCGCGCCCGCGATGACCGGCGGCGGCCACTGATCTGCTTACGCGCTACGCCTTTGAAGAAAGAAACTCCCATGAGCGATTCATCCTTAACCCGACGCGAAGCGATCCTCGGCGGCGCGGCCTTGGCCGGTAGTGGGCTGCTGCTTGCCCGCCCGCGCGCTGCGTTTGCGCAGGACGCCGGCGCAACGCCCGCTGTCAACAACGCGCCAAACACCAACGAGCCCGCAGCACCCGAAAAACCCGGAACCCCCGGCCAACCGGGAACCGACTACACCCCCGTCATCACGCCCGACGGCACGACCCTGCCCTGGAAGATCGTCGACGGCGTCAAGGTCTTCCACCTCATCGCCGAGGAAGTCCAGCACGAGTTCGCGCCGGGCCTCAAAGCCTCAACATGGGGATACAACGGCCAGACCCACGGCCCGACCATCGAGGCGGTCGAAGGCGACCGTGTCCGCATCTACGTCACCAACAAACTCGACGCGCCTACAACCGTCCACTGGCACGGCATCTTCCTGCCCAACGGCATGGACGGCGTCGGCGGACTGAACCAACGCAGCATACGCAAGAGCGAAACCTTTAAGTACGATTTCACCCTCCGCCAGCACGGCACGTTCATGTACCACTCGCACCACGACGAGATGACGCAGATGGGTATGGGCATGATGGGTATGATCGTTGTGCACCCCAAGGTCGGGATCAGCCTGAAAAACAAGGACGAGATCTTCCGCGGCCAGCAGTTTGCCATCATGCTCAGCGAGTGGGACATCGCCCCGGGTACAAGTCGGCCCAACACCAATGTCATGAGCGGTTTCAACCTCTTGACGATGAACGCCAAAGCCTTCCCCGGTACCACACCGCTCGTTGCACGCACCGGTCAAAAGGTGCGACTGCGCTTCGGCAACCTCTCGGCGATGGACCACCACCCGATCCACCTGCACGGCTACGCGTTCCACCTCATTGAGACCGATGGCGGCGTCATCCCCGAGTCCGCCCGCTGGCCGATGACGACGGTCCTTGTCGAGGTCGGCAGCACCAAGACCGTTGAGTTTGTTGCCAACGCGCCCGGCGACTGGGCGATGCACTGCCACATGACCCACCACGTCATGAACCAGATGGGCCACGGCACCCCGAACATGATCGGCGTCAGGGAAGGCAAGCTCGACGAAAAAGTACGTAAGCTCCTGCCCGGCTACATGACGATGGGCCAGGCCGGCATGGGCGACATGGCCGAGATGGGCATGGCCATTCCACCCAACAGCATCCCGATGGTCGGCGGCGTCGGCCCGTACGACTACATCACCATGGGCGGCATGTTCACGATCCTCAAAGTCCGCAACCAGATCGGCGACGACGCCCTGAAAAACAACGCAGACCCCGGCTGGTACGACAACCCCGCTGGCACCGTCGCAAGCCCCGCATCAGCCGACGAGCTTCGGCGCGACGGTGTTCGGGTCTGACCGCTTATCCACGCCCAAGCACATCGCTCGCCATCACGGGGATCGCATGTTGTCTTAAGCCCATCGGCAAGTCACGGCTACGCATTGCCGTTGCCGTACAGCCAAGGCCTATATCACGATTGATGGAACCAATAGCGCGCTCCCGCTCGTTCTGTTTGATAGGGGCCCGTCGTTCATCGTGACACGACAGGATCAGCGGATCGATCTGCCCGTGTTGTACGGGCATCGAGGTAGAGCATGAAGCAAGACCAAATTAAACCAGCCACCATCACTAAGCCTTCTCCCGGTATCGCCACGCCACTGCCCCAACAAAAAGGGCCCGGAGGCGGGTGCTGTGGCACGAGCCGCTGCGGCTGTCAGTCTGCAAACGCAAAGTCGGATGAGCAGGCTGTGCCTCATCACACTGAACAGCCACCGCAACAACCGGACGCGAAAACCACTATGAATCACGAGCACCCTCACACCATGCATGATCAACAGCCCGTAGTCCCCGACAGTGGACAGACCGTGAAAGACACGGTCTGCGGCATGGATGTCGAGCCGGCAAAGGCCGCTGCACAACTGGAGCATGCCGGTCAGACCTATTACTTCTGCAGCAAACACTGCGCCCAGAAGTTTTCTGATAACCCGGACGCGTTCATCAAGCCAAAGCAGCCGCACAGTTGCTGCCACAACCACCAGGCGCCCAATGCGGCCAGTCCACGTTCCGCGAAGGCAAAGGGCAAGTACACCTGCCCCATGCACCCGGAGATCGTGCAGGACGGGCCAGGGTCGTGTCCCAAGTGCGGCATGGCGCTGGAGCCGATGACGCCGAGTGCAGATGACGAAGACGATGGCGAGCTGAATGATATGACTCGGCGGTTCTGGGTCGGAGTCGTATTCACGCTGCCGGTGCTGGTCCTGGCGATGGGGCCGTTGGCGGGTTTGCCGGTGTCGGAGTGGATCGGACACACGTTATCGCGCTGGCTGGAGTTGCTTCTTGCGACGCCGGTGATCCTTTGGGCGGGTTGGCCGTTTTTTGTGCGTGGCTATCACTCGATTATATCGTGGAACCCGAACATGTTCACGCTGATCTCGATTGGTGTCGCGGCGGCGTGGGGGTACAGCATCGTGGCGACCCTTGCGCCCGGCTTATTCCCCGACTCGTTCCGTGATGCCTCGGGCAGCGTCGGCGTTTACTTCGAGGCCGCCGCGGTGATCATCACGCTCGTCCTGCTCGGCCAGGTGCTTGAGCTGCGAGCCCGCCGACGCACCAGCGGCGCGATCCGTGCGCTACTCGACCTCGCGGCCAAGACGGCCCGACGCATCGATGCAGATGGCAACGAAACAGAGGTTCCGCTCGATGATGTCCAGATCGGCGACCGCCTACGTGTTCGGCCAGGCGAAAAAGTCCCGACCGACGGCAAGATCGTCGATGGCCACAGCACGATCGACGAATCGATGATCACTGGCGAGCCGATGCCCGTACAGAAAGAAGCCGGCGACAAGGTCACCGGCGCAACGGTCAACCAGCGTGGCAGCTTCGTCATGGAAGCGCAGCGGGTTGGTGGCGAGACACTCTTGGCGCAAATCGTCCAGATGGTCGCCGAGGCCCAGCGGAGCCGCGCACCGATCCATCGGCTGGCAGACCTGGCGGCGTCGTACTTTGTTCCCGCCGTACTGATCGTCGCTGTGATCACGTTTGTTGTCTGGGCGGTCTGGGGCCCGGCCCCGGCGATGGCCTATGCGATCGTCAACGCCGTGGCCGTGCTGATCATTGCCTGCCCCTGTGCGCTCGGATTGGCCACGCCGATGTCGATCATGGTCGGCGTCGGCCGCGGGGCTCAAGCCGGTGTGCTGATCAAAAGCGCCGAGGCGCTGGAGATCATGGAGAAGATCGACACCTTGGTCGTGGACAAGACCGGCACGCTCACCGAGGGCAAGCCGCGCCTGGTCGCCGTCGAGACTGCCGAGGGTTACACTGAAGATGATGTACTCCGATTGGCGGCCACACTGGAGAAGGGAAGTGAACACCCGCTGGCCGAGGCGATCGTGCGTGGCGCTCAGGAGCGTGGCGCATCGCTTACGGATGCGACCGACTTCGATTCGGTCACGGGCAAGGGGGTCCATGGCAAGGTTGACGGGCGTCAGGTCGTGCTGGGCAATCGTGCAATGATGGAACAGTTCGAGATCGACGCCGAGCGATTGGTTGATAAGGCCGAGTCACTGCGAAGTGAGGGGCAGACCGCGATGTTCGTCGCGATCGACGGTAAGCCCGCGGGCCTGATCGGCGTGGCCGACCCGATCAAGGAATCGACTCGCGAGGCGATCAAGCTACTTCACGAAAGCGGCGTCGAAATCGTGATGCTGACCGGTGACAGCCGAACGACCGCTGAGGCCGTCGCACGACAACTGGGCATCGATCGCGTCGAAGCAGAAGTGCTACCCGAGCAGAAGGCCGATGTGATCAAGAAGCTGCAGGCTGAAGGCAAGAAGGTCGCGATGGCCGGTGACGGGATCAACGACGCCCCCGCACTCGCCCAGGCCGATGTTGGTATCGCGATGGGCACCGGCACCGATGTCGCCATCGAATCAGCCAGCGTCACGCTGATCAAGGGCGACCTGCGCGGCATCGCCAAGTGCCGGCTACTCAGCCGTAAGACCATGCGGAACATTCGTCAGAACCTGTTCTTCGCCTTCTTCTACAACGCCGCAGGCATCCCAATCGCGGCCGGCCTGCTCTATCCCATCTTCGGGATTCTGCTGTCACCGATGATCGCCGCGGCCGCGATGACTTTTTCAAGTGTCTCGGTCATTGGTAACGCGCTGCGGCTAAAGCAAGTAACGGTTTAAGAAAGAACGAACCTGAATGCCCCTGGCGTTATGCGGTGCTCATCCTATTTCTCTCGCACACCACTTACCCACGCCCGTCATTTGGGTGAAAGCTCAATACAGCTTGATCTATGGGAGAGCGGCTACGCCGGTTGAGTTTGCTGAGCTGTTGGCACGACTTTGCCGTTATTCATGCAGGTCTTCTAGTGGTTCGGGCATGGCGGGCTTCCTATGCGGGCACAAACGTCAGATCGAACCGATACCACGCCCCAGCGTGGTAGAGCGCATCGTTGGTCGTCGCATCGATGAAGAGCGTGTGGACACCCGGCGCGAGGACGACCTGCTGTGGCGGTGCGGGGTTGGAGACGACCGGGCCCATGCCGCCTTCGCAGCCGAGTTGTCCGCCAGGGGCGTGGCTGAGCCGATGAAAAAAGGAACCCCCGCCCTGGAGTCCGTATCTTGGTCATCACCTTCCGCGATGAGTCCGGCCGGGAGGGCACCGAATCAGACCTCCGCGATTGGGACATCCACTATGACCAACTGATCTGCTGGTCCATGCAGCACTGCGACCTTGCCGAAGTAGATGCGTGGAAGGCCCAGCTATGCCGGGAGCATGGCGTCGATCTGTTCTTTGAGGATGACGCGAACGTATTAGCCCACATAGACAGCACGACGGTGTGTATGCAGCCGTTCAACTTTAGCGATGGATCAGGGTAAGCTCGCGTGTTTTGAACAGACGGCCGTGAGTTAACGATTGGCGATTCGTATCCATACCGCGGAGGCGGCGGAGCCGAATGTGTTGGCGATCAGGTCGTAGCCGGTGTTGTTGTAGCCGCCGACGTTCGTCGGCCCAAGCGTGGTGGCGATGAACTCGACGACTTCGTTGAGCGCGCCAAAGCCCATCGCGGCGGCGAAGCACAGGGTCAGTCGACCCACGGTCGGCTTCAGATTGGTGGGTCGCGCTTGCCCCGCTTCATCGTTGAGTGCTGGGGCTGAGCGGGTCGTGGCGCACAGGCCCTGCCAGCAGGCCCAGCAGGTGATGCCGAAGCCGTAGGCGTGGGTGAGATGGTCGTACTTGAGGCCGAAGTCGACCGATCCGTTCGCGTGGTACGTGAAGGGGACGACCCACCATGAGTACAGCACGTTTTGTTCGCCGTTGATCGGCCAGCCCGCAGGCATGTGCACGAGGCCACCGGCCATGTGCATCGCGCCCCAGACCGAAAGTGCCGCGAGCAGGCCGATGGAGAAGCCGGCGCGTCGATCGATCGCAACGACCGCGGCGCACAGCAGCAGCATGACGACGAGATAGAACACGAACTCGCCGTTGCCCGACACACCCGCAGCGGCAGCCGCAGCGAGCAGGTAAACGGCGGTGGCCGCGATGATCAGCCAATGGGCGCGGGTGTAACGGGATGCGGGCATTGGGTTGGGGTGGGGTTAAGGGGCAGGTTGTTCGGGAGGCGATGAGTTGTACCCGCAGCACGACGGTCTTGGGCGCTTCCAGGTGCGGCGAGGATGTCATGCCGAGATCTTCCCTGTGGGTTACCGGGATAGTAGGCTGCCGAGGCGAGTTTGATTGAAGTTGGGCACTCGGTCGTGGCTCATAGTAAACCGCCCCGCGAGCGGCGAGGCTCAGCGGGGCAATATTCGGGTCCGGTTGCAGGTTGAGTCATGCGGCACGGTGACGGTAAGACATTAGCAGTCCACCCAAACTAAGGAGGACCAGCGAAGTGGGTTCGGGGATTGGGATAAAAACTAGCCCCGTCGGTGAGTCAAGGCCTCCTCCACTTGCAAATACACCAATGAATGAGCCAGTATCGCTGTCGTATTGAAGTACTTCATCAGTAAGAACACTGCTGACGAACAGATCCCCATTCGGACCAAATATCAATTCCTCAGGACCGTTAAGGCCACCCCCAGCACTGAAGATATCCTGAAAAACACCGGATCCACCATCGAACCGAAGCACTTGGTCTGTAAAGTTACTGGAAACATAAAGGTCGCCTCCTGGCCCAAAGCCGATTCCATCTGGCGCGTTCAACCCGCCGCCAGACGCAAATGCACCCAATGAAGCGCCGGTCGAACCGTCAAACTTTGCGACCACGTTCGTGCTACCTCCACTCACATAAAGATTCCCGTCTAGGCCAAACAAAGGGACTTGGGGGTTAGTAAGTTCGGGTCCAGAGGCAAAAACACCTACAAATGAGCCGGTAGTGCCGTTATATTGCAGTATCTGACCTGTTCCTTCGCTGCTTACGAAAAGATCTCCGTTCGGACCAAACGTAAGCCCACGCGGACTGCTAAGCCCCCCCCCACCTGCGAAGACTCCAATAAATGCGCCATCATCACCATCGAATTGCAATATATTGTTAGTGCCTTGACTACTCACATATAAGTCGCCATTCTGGCCAATGGCGATACCTTGGGGCCTGTCTAGCCCACCTCCAGACGAGAAAACTTCTATAAACGCGCCTGTTACTGCATCGTACCGGAGTATCTCATCAGTACCATGGCTACTGACATAAAGCCCGGGCTGAGTAGTGGCCTTAACTGTCCATGCGAAAAGAAGTAGCAACATAGGCAGATGAACACGGAAAACAAAGTGGTTGCGCTTTGACATAGTCTTCTTCTCGGGCACTTCCATTCCACCTCCCCGGCTACGCCACCGAGATGCTTTTGTACGAAGTCTACCACACATGAGGCTGGGACCGAAGCCCCGCGCCGCCAACATGTGACTTCCCGGGCCGTTGAGCGTATCCGGCGGGCCGTATCGGGGCAATCAGAGGTGGTCCCCGAATCTTGGACAGCCGGTTGGCCTGATTAAGGTGGCCTTGGGGTTCACCGAGATCGCGGGGATGATGGGGTGGGAATTTGACTAAAAAACCGCCCGCGAGCGCTGTGCTCAACGGGCGGCTTCCGGGGGGCTTGATTATCACCAGTTTACCCGAACCCGCCTTTATTCCGGCTCGTGTTCCCGGGACATTTTTCTGTACGAACGAACCCGGCCCATCATCCGCGGGTCTGACGCAGGGATTCGATCTGCATGCGGATTAACCGGGCAATCCGCGCGTGGTAGAGGTCAAGGTTCACGAGCCGGTCGGGCTTGAGGGCCAGTTGCATCAGGTGGCGCTCGGCGGCCTGTTCGAGCCGGCGTACTGCGTCACGCGAGCTGGCGACCCGATTGGCCGCCTGACGATGGAGGTCAACTACCAGTCCGGTCAGGCTCATTCGCAGGGTCTTGCCGATGCTTAGCTCGCCGCGGAACAGCGCTGCCAGGCGGGCGTCTTCACGCAGCACTCGCCGGCACGGGTGGATCAGCCGGTGGTGTTCCTGCAGCTCCCGCAGCTCGGCCAGGCAGGCCCGATCGTCGTCGGACAACGCCCCCTCGGCCTCCATCGCCAGCAGCTCGTCCAGCTCTTCGGCTGCCTCGGCCAAGTCCTGCTCGACCTGGTTGGTCAGAGCGACGACCTGCTCAGCGAGTCTGTCGGCACCGGCGGGTTTAAGGTCGGGCGTCTCGCCGGACCGCAGCGCGGCCAGCAGGTTTGAGGCCAGCCGCTCGTCGTGGCGAGCGCGGCGGTAGAGACGGTACTGCTCCTTGAGCGCCTCCTCGGCGAACTCCGGTGGCGTGCTGGCCGCGTCGATCATCTGCTTGGCCTGATCGAGCCGCTGAAGGTTCCAGGCCAGGTCCTCAACCGCACGCCGCTCGGTGAATGTGACCGGCTCGAACTCGTTCATCAGTTCGGCGTGGATCTTCCGGTACTCGCGATTAAGTTCCCGGACATCAGACGGCGGGCCGAGCTTCTCAACGCGCAAGCCGTGCTTCAACGCGTTGCGCTTTGAGCGGGACTTGCCAGCCGGGGTCGTCGGCCCCCTGGACTTGCTGCCGTTGATGCGGGACGCCTCTCGCTGGGCCTCGGTGCGGGACTTGACCGAGGTTGCTGGGAAAGGCTGGTCGATGATGGTGTCGGTGCCGTGGTAAACGTTGTTTTCGATGCTGCGGATCATGGTCGCCCTCCTTGGCGATAAAAGTGTTGGTTGACAAGTAATGTTAGAACTCAAATGCTTTACTGACCTCGCGAAATAAACTCTTTCACGTTTTGCAGACACGCTGTCCGTCAATTCCAACAACGACGACATCGGTGTCCACTCCGTCACCTAAGTCGATACGTCTTGTGATTGCTCAATGCATCGGCAACAACCATCGCAGCTTCGTCAGACGTACACTCGCCCGGGTCACTGCGCCCGGCGGGACATTGGGCGATTATTACCGGGGCCGAGTCGCGGGCAACGACAAGGGCTGCCTTGATACTGTTAGCGACACCCTCCGACTCATCGGCAGCGTCGGCATCGAGCCAGACCACGACAGGCCGGCCCATGGCGTGCTCGGCGATCTTGCCGGCCTTCGCCGACTGGATCGTCTTGCCGAACAAGGCCACTGCGTTGGTGCCGACCGCCCAGACGTCGGACACGCCCTCGACCACGACCAGCGGTCCGCCTGTCTTCAGCGCGCGGGGCAGGTTGTAGAGCACCCGACCGGTGGGCATACCTGCCGCCGTCATGTACTTTGACTCGCCGGCGCGGGGGTCCAGCAGCC
>JBGSTE010000230.1:0-4065 GCA_041736655.1 Phycisphaeraceae bacterium
GGTCGTTGCGCCACTGGGACTGCATGGCGCTCAGCGCGATGCGGTCCTGCGGGCGCTTGGGGCCGGCGAGGGAGGGCTCGATGCTGTCCAGGTCCAGCTTCAGTTCGTCGGTGTAGACGATCTTGTCGTTCTCGTTTCGCCAGAAGCGGTTTTGCTTGCAGTACTGTTCGACGGTGGCGACGAGTTTTTCGTCCCGGCCGGTGAGTCGCAGGTACTTGAGGGTTTCGTCATCGACGGGGAAGAAGCCGATGGTCGCGCCGTACTCGGGTGCCATGTTGGCGATGGTTGCGCGGTTGGCCAGTGGCATGGACGCGAGGCCGGGGCCGAAGAACTCGACGAATTTGTTGACCACGCCGTGCTTGCGGAGCATCTCGGTGACGCGGAGGACCATGTCGGTGGCGGTGACGCCTTCGCGGAGTTTGCCGGTGAGGCGGACGCCGACGACTTCGGGGATGAGCATGTAGATGGGCTGGCCGAGCATGACGGCTTCGGCTTCGATGCCGCCGACGCCCCAGCCGACGACGCCCAGGCCGTTGATCATGGTGGTGTGGCTGTCGGTGCCGACGAGGGAGTCAGGGTAGAGGGTTGGCGCTTGGGTACCAGACGCTTCGCTGCGCTCAGTGTCGGCGTGGTGCTGAGCCTGCCAGACGACTTTGGCGAGGTATTCGAGGTTGACCTGGTGGACGATGCCGGTGGCGGGGGGGACGACGGAGAAGTTGTTAAAGGCCTGCTGTCCCCACTTAAGGAAGGTGTAGCGTTCGTGGTTGCGTTCGAATTCCAGGTCGGAGTTGATGGTGAGCGCAGCGGCTGAGCCAAAGGCGTCGACCTGAACGGAGTGGTCGATCACCAGGTCGCAGGGGACGAGCGGGTTGACCTTGGCGGGGTCGCCACCCATGCGGACCATGGCCGAGCGCATGGCGGCGAGGTCGACGACGCAGGGCACGCCGGTGAAGTCCTGGAGGACAACTCGGCCGGGCATGAAGGGGATCTCGACTTCGCCGACGCTCTTGGCGTTGTAGGCGGCCAGGGCCTTGACGTGTTCGGTTGTGTAGACGTAGTTGTCGAGGTTGCGAAGGACTGCTTCGAGCAGGACGCGGATCGACACGGGCAGCGTGGTCACGTCGCCGACGGCGTCGAGCTTGTAGATGGTGCGCTGGCCCAGCGGGGTGTCGAGAGTGGCCTTGGCGTTGAAGGGGTCACATGCGGTGGTCATCTTCGGTCTTTCCGGGTCTTGCGGGGTTTACCAGACGCTTCGCTGCGCTCAGCGTCGGCGTGAGGTGCGACGGTGTTTTACGAACGGGTCATCCTAGCAGACGGTGCGGGGGATTTGGGGGGCACGGCGGGTACCAGACGCTTCGCTGCGCTCAGCGTCGGCGTGGGGAGCTGTTTACGGCTTACAATCGCCCGGTGACTTTGAAACGTCCGATCGTGATCCTTGGTCCAACCGCTGGCGGCAAGAGCGCGCTGGCGGTGGCGCTGGCCGAGCGAATCCCCGATGGCGGGGAGGTCGTCGGGGCCGACGCTTTTCAGGTCTATCGCCACCTGGATGCAGGCACCGCCAAGCCCGACATGGGGCTGCGCAGCCGGGTGGCGCACCACCTGATTGACATCGTTGAGCCGACGCAGCGGTTTACGGTGTTCGACTGGCTTGAACTGGCCACGCGGGTGATAGTCGACATCCAGCAGCGCGGCAGGACGCCCATCATCGTTGGCGGAACCAACCTTTATCTCAAGGCCCTGATCGACGGCATGTTCGACGGCCCCGGGCAGGACGCCGCCTTCCGTGCATCACTTCAAGGCATTGCGACTGCAGAACTACATCAAAGACTTCAACAGGTCGATCCCGAGTCGGCCGACCGCATCAAGCCAGCCGACCGCCAACGCATCGTCCGTGCCCTGGAGGTTTATGAAACCACTGGCACGCCGATCAGCCAATTACAGACGCAGTGGCGTGTCGACCTCTCGACCCCTACGCCCAACCCCCAACACCCAAAGCCGATCCTCATCGGCCTGCGCTGGAGCCCGGAGGCGATCAACCCGCGCATCAACCTCCGCGTCAAAGCGATGTTTTATCCCGACAAGGTTGAGCCGGAATTGGCCGCGGCGGTTTGCATCAACGGAGAGTCTTTAATAGATGAAGTCAAGCGGCTCAAGGTTCGAGGCGCTTTTGATCCCATTGGCCTTGAACTCCAACCCCCAACCCCCAATCCCCAAAACCCAACCGCTCCCAACCAGGCCCGCGAGGCCTTGGGCTATAAGCAAGTGTTGGCTTGGCTTGAAGGAACCGACCCTCATATCGCGACGCTGGACGAGGCCTATGAAAAGACCAAGGTGCTCACCCGCCGGTTCGCCAAGCAGCAGCGGACCTGGCTCAAACGCTTTGTTCAGACCTGCTGGATTGCGTGCGATACGCAAGGTCCGGAAGCGGTCGCCGAGGAGGCTCTGGGGCATGCATTGTTAACTCATTGATTTGAAAAGGTTTGCATATCGGGCTTGACAATCGCCTCCATCCCGGTTCAAGTGTCGGCCCCCCGGCAGGCGATAGACCGCTTGGGTGAACCTCGCCCCCGCCGGTCACGTAGACCCTCTCCTATGGCCAAGAAGTCGACCAAAAAGAAATCCGCCCCACGCCCCGGCCCCGCCGCCGGTCGACGCAGGGGTGCCGACCCTAAACAGGCCGCAGGCAAGCACTTAGTGATCGTCGAGTCGCCGACCAAGGCCAAGACCATCAACAAGTACCTGGGCAATGACTACTGCGTCATGGCCAGCGTCGGCCACATCCGCGACCTGCCGCCGAGGAACCCCAAGGGCGTCGATGCGCCGGTGCCGGGGGTGGACCTGGACAACGATTTTGAGCCGACCTACGAGGTCATGGCCGACTCGCAGAAGACCGTCCGCGAGCTCAAGCAGGCGGCGAAGCTGGCCCAGGACGTGTGGTTCGCAACCGACCTTGACCGCGAGGGCGAGGCGATCGCCTGGCACGTGGCCCACGCCCTGGACTACCCCATCGACAAGGCCAAGCGCGTCGTCTTCAATGCCATCACCAAGGCCGAGATCGAAAACGCCTTCGCCCACCCGCGCCCCATCGAGATCAACCGTGTCGACGCCCAGCAGGCCCGCCGGATCCTCGACCGCATCGTCGGCTACCAGGTCTCGCCACTGCTCTGGAAGAAAGTGGCCGGCGGCCTCAGTGCCGGGCGAGTGCAATCGGTGGCGACACGGCTCGTCGTTGAGCGTGAACGCGAGATCGAAGCCTTCAGCCCCGACGAGTACTGGCGCATCGCCGGGGTCTTTGCGACCGACATCAACCAGGCGGACAAGCTCGGCAAGCAGTGGCGCGACTTTTTCTACGTCGGCGAGGAAGAAAACCCCCGCACCGTGAAAGAGCAGAACGCCTGGCTGAGCGATCGCAAGTGCCTGCGGGCTGAGCTGGTTGAATTGGCCGGTAAGCCGTTCAAGCCCGAGGCGCGCGAGGCGGCGCTCAGTGCCGCCCTTGCCCTGGGCTTCACACTCCAGCAGACGATCGAAAAGACGGACGCGGACGCCAAGGGACCCCAGCAGAAGCAGGTCAAATACCTCGGCACGGTCGGCGAAGCTGCGTCATTTAAGATCACGTCGATCGAAACCAAGCGCACGACCTCGCGCCCCTCGCCGCCGTTTATCACCTCGACTCTGCAGCAGCAGGCCTCGACGCGACTGGGCTTCCAGCTCAAAAGGACTATGCGCGTCGCCCCGCAGCTTTATGAAGGTATCGACCTCAAAGGTGCCCGCGGGCAGACCGGTCTGATCACCTACATGCGTACGGACTCGACGCACCTTTCGAGCGAAGCGATCGCATCTGTCCGCTCGCATATCGAGTCCAAGCTCGGCAGCAAGTACCTGCCTGAAAAGCCCAACTTCTACAAATCGTCCAACAAGTCGGCACAGGAAGCCCACGAAGCGATCCGGCCCACCGATGTATCGATCAGCCCCGAGTCAATCCGTGGCGTACTCAACGACGAGCAGTTCAAGCTCTACGACCTGATCTGGCGCCGTTTCGTCGCCTGCCAGATGACCCCCGCCCAG
>JBGSTE010000244.1:0-4584 GCA_041736655.1 Phycisphaeraceae bacterium
ATGGCCGGGTTCGATCGCTGGCCGGGGCACACCGAGTACCTGCAATCACGGACCAAGGCCAAGCGCGTGGCGATGATGTTCAACGCCCCGCAGATCAATGTCGTCCTGGCGACGGTCCACATCGCGCTGATGGATATCCGCAACCAGCTCACCATCGGCCGGGTCTTTGACGCCATTGACCTGGGCCACGACGCGATGCTGCGCCTGGGCATCGCAAAGCCACGCATCGCCGTCTGCGGGCTCAACCCCCATGCCGGCGAAGACGGCCTCTTTGGCGATGAAGAAAAACGACTCATCACCCCGGCGATTCAGGTCGCCCGCAATGCCGGCATCGACGCGCGCGGCCCGTTCCCCGCCGACACACTCTTTACCCCCGCCAACCTCGCCAAGTACGACCTCTTTGTCGCGATGTATCACGACCAGGGGCTGATCCCCGTCAAGATGATCGCCTTCGACTCGGCGGTCAATACCACCCTCGGCCTGCCGCTGATCCGTACCAGCCCGGACCACGGCACGGCGTTCGACATCGTCGGCAAGAACCGCGCCGACGCCGGCTCAATGAAGGCCGCCATCCAGCTCGCCATCCGCAAGGTCAGTAGCGGCGGGGCCGATCAACAAGCCCGCGCTGCCGTCTGAAGTAGCGCATAACCGTCACGCTCAATCCGCAACAACCAGGAAAGGACCAAGCCATGTCCAGAAAAGCCAACCTCGTCGCAGGGGCACTCGTCTGCGTGCTGATCGCCGCCTTGACCGCACAGGTCTTCGCTCAAGGCCCCGACAAAGCCGACCCCTCACAGGCCGAGGACCTGCCCAAGGCCGTCGCACAACTCAAAGAACGCGTCGATGAACTGGAGCGTGCACTGGACCTCGCGAAGAAAGAGCGCGCCAAGCAGGCCGACACGATCAGCGAATTGAGCAGGGACACCACCAACTTGACCCGCCGGGTCGAGAACCTGGACCGCAACGATCTGGCACAGGTCAAGCGTGATGTTGAAGCAGCCGAGAAGTCGATCGACGACTTGAACAAGCGCGTGCGCAGGCTTGAGTAAAGGCGACGGGCATTACTCACTTGGCCAGATGCGCTGGGCCTGCGTGTTGATGTAGATACGCTGGCCCTTGAGCGTGACCTGGGCCAGGCCGTTCTCGAAAGCGTGCGGCTCGCCCGGGTGGCCGAAGACTTCAAAATCATCGAACGCTGGCGGGATGACCCACTGCCCGTCCGGGTTGATGTAGCCCCACTGCTGGCCTTCGCGGGCGGCGGCCAGGCCCTCGGAGAACTGCCGGGCCTCGGCGAAACGTGGCTCGATCACCCACTTGCCCTTGGCGTTGATGTAGCCCCACAGACCATCCTCGCTCACCGCGCAGAGGCCTTCACTGAAGCGATCGACCTGTTCATATTTGGGCGAGAGGACGGTTTTGCCCGCGCAGTCGATGAAGCCCCAGTTGTCGTGCGTCTTGATGCGCACCGCCGCCAGGCCCTGGCCAAAGTCCTGCGCCATCTCGAAGCGGGGCTCGATCACCACCTCGCCATCACGATCGATGTAGCCGAAGCGACGCCGGGGGTAAGGCTCCATCACGGGCTTGCCCGCTTCGTCGCGGACCATTTTGCCGTCGGTGTCGACCTTGTAGCGCTCGGCCATCTCGACGACCTGGAACCACGCCAGCCCATCGGCAAAGTCGCCGGCCGGCACGCCGGGGTAGTCCTCAAACTCCATGAACTGCGGGGCAATCGCCCAGGCGCCGGCGGTGTCGATGTAGCCCCATCGGCCGTCGTCCTCGCGCGCCAGCGCCAGGCCCTGAAAGAAACCGTGGGCCGGCAGGTCGCCGCTGTGTCGCAGTGCAAATCGCGGGGTGATCGCCCAGTCGCCGGTCTTCTCAAAGTCAGCGTCGATGTAGCCCACGTTGCCGTGACTCTCCGCCAGGCCCCGGCCATCGCGAAAGTCCCCGGCCCAATCAAACACCATCGGCGTGATCGGCTTACCCGTGCGGTCGATGAAGCCCCACTTGCCCGTGGTCGTGTCCTGCACCGGGAAATACTCGGCGAGGCTCAGCCCGATATACGCCTGCGCAGGCATCAGGAAGTTCACCACCACAGGCGTGAGCAGGAGAAGAATGCCAACAGTGAGGAGGATAGTGAACTGTTTTCGCCGATCCATGGCGGGCGTCCTTGCGGGTACGAGATCCAATAGACTTGATATCGGCAAGATGGCCTGCGAGCGCGGAATGAAAAATAGCCGCGATCCGTAGCATCGCGGCTATTGCTTTCTAGTTCAGCTTTCGTTGAATCAATCCGCCGCGTTCTGCAGCGCGATCACCGCGTAGGCAGTCACGAGCACGGGCTTGTCTTCCATCCACCGGCTTTCCTGGTTGATCCACGAGCCGTCTTCCTTCTGCTGCTTGACGACGGTGTCGATGAGGTCGTTGGCCCAGTCGCGCTTGACGATGGCGGGCTCTTTGACAACTTTGATTTCATCACTGTCATTGTTGACACCGAGGGCCACGTCCACATAGCCCTCCGCCTTCAGTTCGTCAATCTTCGCAAGCACGACATTTAGATTGGCCCCTGCGGGTGCAAGCACGCGGGCGGAATTGCTGCCCGTGACTTCGATCGTCGAACTGCCGTACGCATTCATCGCGCGGGCCATCGTCAGGTAGTAGTAGTACAGGCCCTGGAGCTTGGCCTCTTCGGGCATGCCGGGGTTCGCGTCCAGCTTGTAGTTGTTGGCGATCCAGCCCATCGCCGCCTGGATGCGCGTGTCGTCTCGGTCGAGGTTGGCGTACAGCATCGACTTGAAGCCTGCGTACGTCATCGAGCCATACGCCCGCAGGCCTGACACCGGCGTACCCTTGAGCGCCTCGTCCATCTCCTTGGGGTTGGCCTTGGACTCGGCCTGGTCGACCAGTTCCTTGTTGATCGATGGCGCGTAGATGAAGCCGCCGTCGTGCTCCTTCATCTTGTCGGCATAGAGGTCGTTGCTTTTGGTCGCCTGCAAACGATTGAGGAACGTCATCGCGCGTTGAAAGGCCGGGTCGTTGCAGTCTACGCCCGTGTCGTGCAGGGCTTGCAGCACGGTCTGGGTGTTGGAGAGGTCCGGTCGGCCGTGCTTGCCGTAGCCGAAGCCGCCGACGAAGGGGTGCTTCTCGTCGATGACTTTGCCGTTGGGATCGGTCATGCCGATGATCCACTGCGAGCCCTTCAGGAAGTCCTGGCCCTTCTTGATCACCTCGGCAACTTCGGCGTTGTTCTGCACGCGAGCGAGCGCCGAGAGACAGATCGCGGTGTTGTAGCTGGGCAGGATGCCTTCGGCCCCGTCGCGGATCGAGCCGTCTTCCTGCGCGTGCTTGAGGATATAAGCGATGGCTTTCTGGGCTGCGGGGTCTTCGGGGCTGATGTCCGGCTGCTCAAGCAGTGCGGTGAGCACCAGCCCGGTGACGGCCGGGCCGACCTCTGCCATCCACGAGCCGTCCTCGGCCTGCTGCGTCCGCAGATAGGCGATGCCCTTCTCGATCGAAGCGTTCGCGAGTTTCCAGTGCGCATCATCGAGCGCAGCGGCGGGCAGCGACACGACCAACAGCATCATCAGAACGATCAGGCGGGATAACGAGCGCATGGGGTACTCCTGTGCTAGGATTCGCTCTCCTATTGTAGACGCACCTGCAAGAGTTGCATCCGGTTTCCTAAGGCTTAACGGCCGTTGAAAACGAGTTTCCCGCGATGAGAAAGCACCTGGGCTGGATTGCACGGCTGGTGATTGCGGCGGCGGGGATCGGTTTCATCCTGTATACGCTGGAGTGGTCCGACCGGGTCTTTCTGCCGTCGGGTTATGTCGTCCATCCCGGTATCGAAGGCGGTGAGAACGGCCGGTCGTTTATGGTGTGGGATGAAACCGACCGGGCCTACCTGATCGGTCCGGTGCCATCAGACCCGCGTAAACCGACCTACCGCGACTGGATCGATAAGGCTGACATGGTGACCGACGACAATGGCCCGCAGTTGCGGCCATCCTTCCTCACGATCATGCATCAGTCCAATGGACCGCAATTACTGGCCGGTCTTGGGCTGTTCGCGTTGGCCATCGTCATCGGCGCGGCACGCTGGGCGGTGCTGATGCGGGCACGGGGGATCGATGCGGGGTTCGTGCAGACCTATCGGCTGACGATGGCGGGCTTGTTTTTCAATCTCTGCATGCCCGGCACGACCGGCGGGGACGTGATGAAGGCTTTTTATGCCGCTAAGAGCACGCACCAGCGCGCCGATGCGGTGGTGAGTATCGCCATCGATCGCGTGTGCGGGCTGGTGGGTCTGCTGTTGCTCGTCTCGATTGTCGGCTTGTTTTCGCTGGATGACCCGATGATCCGTCGGATCACGCTTGGCATGTGGATTTCGCTGATCTCGCTGGTGCTGATCGCGGGGATCTATGCGAGTAAGACGCTGCGGGCGCGCATCCGGCTGGGCGGGTTGATCGACAGACTGCCGGGCGCTGGGCTGGCCCGCAAACTCGACGCGCTGGTCGCGGCGTATCGCAACCACCCGCGTGAGGTGGCGCTAGCGATTGCGATGAGCGTGCCGGTGCATCTATGCCT
>JBGSTE010000260.1:0-6644 GCA_041736655.1 Phycisphaeraceae bacterium
CTGCGCCCTGCGTCGGCGGGTCAACGCCAGCACGCCCAGGCCCAGCAGCGCCGAGGTGCCCGGCTCGGGTATCGATGCTTCGTAGAGCATCGCCTGGAACGCGCCGGGCGCGGGGTTGGCCGACTCATAAGCCCGGCGGAAGAGGCCGAAATCGTCCAGGTCGTTGTCCATGTCGCCGTCGATATCGCCCAGCGCCCAGGCCTGCTCCGGCGTCAGGCCGGTCATGTTCGCCTGGTTGTTGGCGATGAAGATCTGCCAGTCGGCGAGGTTGAGCGTGTCGTCGCTGTTAAAGTCCGCGAGGAACTCGAGGTAGTAGGTCATGATCAGCTCATCGATCGTGTCGCGGATGAGTTGGGCCGAGGCCTCGGTGTACATTTCGCCGTTGGGCAAGGTGGTTGGCCGGGTGAATCCCTCGCCGTTGGCTACGCCGGAGAGGTCGGTCGTGTCCCACTGGCGGGCGTGTTCGTGCTCGGTCCAGTAGCCGGTGATGAGCGGCTGGTGTCCCCACCAGGAGGTGACCGTCTGCCTGAACGCGGCGTTGTTCGCCGGCACGATCGACTTGTAGTGCTTGAGCAACTCGAAGATCTCGCGCGACTTGGTGACGCCGGCCGCATCCAGATCCGACTCGAGCGTCACCGGGCTCAACGGGTGGATGCCCCAGAAGTGAAACAGCGGGGTGATGTCTTCTCCAACAGCCTCCGAAAGCCGAAGCAGGTGGTCATCGATGCTGTAGCTGGGCGTGGTGCCGAGCGCTTCGTAGTCGGCGTTGAACGAGCCGTAGTAGTCGCCCAGCGTGTCCCAGCCGAACATGCGGGCGACCTCGACGAACTTGGCGTGGCCCTTGAGCTGGTACTGCTTCTCGAGCTGGTGCATCGGCTCCTTGAAGTGGAAGAAGTTGAAGCTCGTCATCCAGTTGATCGCGGTGTTGTCGAGCGTGTGGAACGAATTGTGCCCGCGCATCGAGGTATAGAACGACTGCTGGATGCTCTTGCCAAAGGCCTGGTTCATCACCGCCACGTGCAGCAGGTTGACGACCGACTCGGTCTCGCCGGGCAGCTTGGGGAACAGGTACGCGTGGCCCAGCTCATGGAAAGGGTGGTCCGGCGAATTCTGCGGGCCGGTGATCAGGTGGTTGCCGCTGGTGCCGGTGTACTTGCCGCCCGTGGTGTTCCAGTTTGTAAAGTCGTTGTTCTTAAGTGGGTCGTACGTTTCATTCACCGTCGGGTATCCCGGCGCGTAAGCCCCCGAGCGGATCCGCACATCCACCGCTTCATACAACGTGACCTTGCCGCGATCGCGCGGGAAGCCCATCAGGTCGTTGGTCACGTCCATCGCCTTGTCCCAGTTCTCCATCAGCGTCACCGGGTCGTTGAGCGCGTAGACCCAGCCGGTGGGCACGGTCATCATGAACTTTTCAGACTGGAAGTCGGTCCACGGGGCCGAGTACTTACGCTCGGTGTTCTGCCACTCGGCGAGCGTCGTCGTGTCGTGGTCCTGCATCGAGAAGAAGGGGGCGTGCGCGACGTTCGTGAAGCCGACGTTGACGACGCCCGCGTCAGCCTCAAAAGGCGTCTCGATATAGATGTTGCCGCCCAAGGGGCTTGCGATCTGCATCGCGGTGCTGGTGATGTCGTAGACGAGCGAGACGCGGTCAAGCCGGTCGATGGGGTTCTTGTTGGACAGGTCCCACGACTGGCCGCCGACGCGGATCTTGTAGCCCGCATTGACTAGCGATGCGGGCACGGTCACGGTCGCAAGCGAGCCGGGCGTGAGGTAAGCGCCCGTCGCGTTGCGTGCGTTGCGGTCGCTTTCAGTCCAGTGCATCGTCGGCCGACCATAGGTGTCCGGGAAACTCGCGTCGATCATCACGCTAAAGGACGTATTGGGATTCGTCGCCGGGTTGACATAACCGGGGACGACATCGGCGCTGTCGAACTTCAGGCCGTTGAGCGTGGCGCTGAGGCTGGCGATGTTCGCGGCGTTGTAGGTGTCGTCGACGATGTACTGCATGACGTTAAACATGGTCCAGTGGATGTCCTGGTTGGACGTCGTGCTGCGGGTAAATCCGTTGACCGTCGGCGACCCGGCCGACCACATCGCCCCGTACTGCGTCTCGTACGCGCTGACGAGGTTGAAGCCCGCATTGATGGTCGTGGCGTTGTTGCCGATCAGGCTCTTGTTGGCGTCGACCAGCAGTTTGTTGGTCTGGATCTGGGCGCCCGAAAGCGGGGCCGAGCCGGTGACGTGGCCCTGCAGGGCCGAAAGGGCGTTGAGGAGTTCGGTCTCGGTAGCCAAGGCCGGGCTTGCGACCAGCGACAGGGCCAGGAGGTTCGCGGCAGAGCGTAGCAGCATCGGATGAGATCCTGATAGGTTTAATAAAAGATTACAACAAAAGCCTTTACGAACAAATCGGGTTTACCGCCAGCCGCCCGAACGACAGGCAACAAGGCAGCCCCCAAACACCACACGGGTCGGCTTGTCAATTGTCGGGCTCCTCCGTCTTTAACCACACACGCAAATACATGGGCCAGCCTGAACGCAAGCTGCCTGCAATAGCATACTCCAAGTCTTGCATTTTTCAGCGCAAAAAATACGAGTTTTCGGGTCTTGATCAGTACGCATCAACCCGGTCGCCGACGATAGCCCGCAGCCGTTCAGCCCGCGCTGTGTTCATGCCTCAACTGCCCGCACGCCGCCGCGATGTCCCGGCCACGGCTGGCGCGTAAATGCACCACTCGGCCAGCATCACGCAACACCTGCTGGAACCGGTGCACATCCTCATTCCTTGGCCTCTCGAACGGCAGGCCCGCGACCTCGTTGTAGCGGATCAGGTTGATGTTGCTCCGCAGCTTCCTGCTCACCTCCGCCAACTCCTTCGCGTGCTCCGGCCGATCGTTGACCCCTGACAGCAAGATGTACTCCAGCGTCACCTCCCGGCCGGTCTTCTCAAAGTAATACCGACCCGCATCAATCAGCTCCGCGATCGTCACAAACTCCGCCCACGGGATGATCTTCCGACGAATCTCATCATTAGGCGCATGCAGCGAGATCGCCAGCGTCACCGGCAGGTCCATCTCCGCCAATCGCTTCATCGGCGAAGGCAGCCCCACCGTGCTGATCGTGATCTTGCGGCCGGAAATCCCCAAGCCCCAGTCAGCCATCATCGTCTTCGCCGCCTTCACGACGCGTGGGAAGTTACTCATCGGCTCGCCCATGCCCATGAACACCACGTTCGTGATCCGCTCCACCCTCGGCAGGCGCAACAACTGCCAGACCTGCTGCACGATCTGGCCGGCCGAGAGATTGCCATCGAGCCCGCTCAACCCCGACGCACAGAACTTGCAACCCACCGGGCAGCCGACCTGGCTGGACACGCAGGCCGTCTTCCGCTCCTTGCCCGAGTCTTCACTGGTCGCCGGGATCATGACGCACTCGGTCTGCGACTCGATCCCGCCGCCCACCGGATTACTCAGAACCATCAACCGCCCCGGCGGGGGGGCTTGAGCCCCCCTGCGACCCACATCTCCGCTACTTATTTCTGACCCCGGCTGCGCCTCCCAATCAATCAACAGCTTCTGCGTCCCGTCCGTCGCCCGCTCGTGCCGCAGCAACGCGCCAAGCACAAAATCAAAGCGTTCCGCCAGCACTTCCCGATCCCGCTGCGACAGGTTGGTCATCAGCATCGGGTCGGCCACCGCCTTGCGATAGACCCACTCATGCACCTGCGCCCCCCGAAAGCGCGGCATCCCCAGGCCCTCGAGTTCATCAGCCAACTCGTCAGGCGTCAGGTCAAAGATGTGCTTACGCTTGGAGGACATCACCCCATCTTATCCGGCTACCCCCTCACGGGTCGCAGCCCGCTTGGCGCCAGGTTCGCAGCAACCGACCGACCACGATTCGCGCTGAGCGTGCTGATAGACGCGCAGTGGGACGCGGCGTCAGCTCGTTACGTCGCCTCTTTCCATGTATTGGTCTCGCGGAAATCAGAATTGCGCCATCGCTCGTTCATGCGATGCAGGCAATCCAGGTCATTCGTAAGCAGTGCCCAATACAAGCCATCGACATTTATAAACTGATGCGTTGCTTCTGCAGGCATGCCGATGATTTGCGGTAGGCCCCGGACTTGCCAATGATGAACCTTTTCTGGATCTTTAGGCTGACAGGGGAAGGCTGATATGTCGATCCAATGATCAGTAAGATAGCCCATGCAGTGTCTAAACACATCGCTCGGTGCCAGTACACGATCGTCTGGTCCAGGCAGTCGCTTAAACTGTGAATCGAAGGCTTCCATCCTGTGGTCGTCTCCATACCAGTCCGGAGGAAGCTTCCAAGGGCTATACCCGCCACCATCAATCAACCACCAATGGGTTTCAAGCTGGTGAATGATAGGAGCAAAAAGTGCAGCAAAGTCACTGGTTTCGTGCCTTGGTCTTGCATCGTCGGGCGTATGGCAAATAAGGCAACGCATATAACTAACGTAATAGGCTCAGTCGCCGGCCGCCCGCGAAAGCGGACTCCCAACCGACAACTCAATTATCCCTCGCGTGCGTCGCCGGTCAACTGCGGGTGGCGGTTAGGCCGACTGCTCGATAGCGACGATGCGGTATGGTGTGTCATGCTCGACCTCTACTGCTCCGCCCAAGCATATGTTGTAAATCGGACCGTGTCTCTTTCGGAGCGCAGGCGCGTCCATGACGGCCTGAACCTCCTCGCCGGTGGCCAGACGAAAGGTGCAATCGCTAAGACTGCGGAAACTGAGCAGTGTCGCGGGTGTTGATGATTGTGTGCTCATCGTCGAAGCTGCCTAACGACCCAAGCTCAGCGACACGGCGCAGGAGACGCAACGATGGCCACCACGACGCGATGGCCGGGTTCGCTGCAGCGCATGGCTAGGCCACTGGATTCTCTGGTGCATAAATCTGAAAATCTCCGCCGCGCGTCTTGCGCCACATGATGCGCCCGCACTTCGGCACTCGTAAAGAAGCGTGGACATCTGAATCATCTCGCGCCATCCGGCATTGGAAGCTTCGCGCTCCGCGCTGCCTTCAAGAGCGTGGAAACCGTCCGAATACGCTCGCTCTTGCTGGATGTATATCTCCATGTCCTTGTAGCGGATCACTCGCCAGCCATCGTCAGGAATCGGCGAGAGGTCGTGAACGAAACCACATGGACAAGCGAGTTTTGGCATAGCGCGTGAAGTGGCCTATCAGTAAATATACAGATCAAAGTCACCCATCAGTCTAGCGATTTGTCTTCGGGGTACAAGCGTTTTGTCGCATATCACGGGGTGATCGCAACACTTGAACAAAACCCAAGTCTGCCTACTGACAGTACGGACTGCCTATAAAATTGTGTTAATTGTGGAATCCTCGGGTGGGCGTGGCTCGTGCCGAGCCGCGAGTCTTTGAACCTCTAACAGAATGAGAAGGTGGGGCGGGCATCTTGCCCGCCATCGGGGCGCAGCCACGAGAACAATCCCCATCAGGCCTCTGGCCTCTTGGCGGGCTGGAAGCCCGTCCCACCTTTTTGTTAGGCGCTCTTCAAAAATTCACGGCTCGGCAGGAGCCTCGCCCTCCCGCAAACCATCGTCTCACACACGTCTTAACCGCGGGCTACACTTGCCGCCGATGCTCAGCCCGCAACTGCGTGACATCTTCGACGACATCCTCGAGGCCCAGCTCGACGCGCTGCCGGCCGAGGCCGCGGCTGTCATCGAACAGTCGGCGGTGATCGTCGAGGATGAGCCCAGCGATCAGGTGCTTGAGTCGCTGGGCATGACGCCGGCCGAAGGCGCCGACCTCTGTGGCATGCACGAGGGCATCCCGCAGACCGATCTGAGCGTCGATGACTCGTACATCCTGCCGACGCAGATCATGCTCTTCCGCGGGCCGATCATCCGTCTGGCGGGCTATCGCCTCGTTGACGGCCGGGAGATCAACCGCGACGAACTCATCGAGCAGGTCCGCATCACGCTGCTGCACGAGATCGGCCACCAGTTCGGCCTGGACGAGGACGACCTGACCGAACTGGGTTACGATTAACGGGCGTGACCTGCCGAATCACTTGAACTAAACTCCCCCCATGCTCAAGCTCGCAACGCTGCTCCAGAACCCCGGCGAGCCGGAAGTCAATACCCAGTACAAGCGATCGGCCCTGCTCAAAGAACTGGGCTACAACGGCAAGGTCCTCTACAGCACCACCGGGCTCTCCGGCGTGATCTCGCCGGAAGACATCGGCGACCGCGAGCTGGGCCGGTGGGTCGGCCAGCAGATCGACGAAACCACCCGCCGTGTCGACGAGGCGATCGGCGCGGGGCTGGAGGTCTACCTCTCTTATGACATGCTCGTGCTGCCGAGCACGTACGTCGACAAACACGCCGACGAACTGTGCTGCAAGGCCGCGACCCACATGCTCTGTCCCGCCAGCGAGCGGACGATGAGCCGGAGCATGGCCGCGCTGGATGCGATGATCCGCCGGTTCCCCAAAATCGCCGGCATCGTCCTGCGCCTGGGCGATACCGACGCCCGCCGGCTTCCCTACCTCACCGGCAACGATGTCTACGCGCCGCACTGCCCGCGCTGCAGCCAGCTCGGCCGGGCCGACCGCGTCGTCACCGCCATCGAGTACGCCTACGACCAGATCGG
>JBGSTE010000276.1:0-14505 GCA_041736655.1 Phycisphaeraceae bacterium
ACCGGTTACGCCGGAGGCATGTATGAGCACGGGCTCTTCACCCTCGCCCTGTCCGAACTCTGGGGCATGACCGCCAACACCGAGGACAACAAGCGGCTCCAGGTCGCTCTCGAACGCGCCGTGCAGGTCATTCTCCGCGCCCAGAGCCCGCTGGGCGGCTGGCGCTACGCGCCCAGGCCCGACGCCGGCCAGGACACCTCCGTCACCGCGATGGTGTTTGTGTCGCTGGCGTCGGCACGCGAAGCGGGGATCCTCGTGCCCAACGAGGCGATCGAGCGCGTCACCGGCTACCTGCGGGACCAGGTCTGGGATGAACAGACCGGCGGCTTCGGCTACCAGGGCCCGGGGTACACCATCGCCTGCACCGCCGGCGGCGTCTACGCGGCTCAGCTTGCAGGTAACCGCGAAGCCGAGTGGGTCTCGGCTGCGCTCAACAGCCTCGAAAATAACCCCAAGATGTTTTCCCGCAAAGACAACGGCTACTTCTACTACTCGCACTACTACGCCATGCAGGCCATGGTTCAGTCCGGCGACGAACGCTACGCCAAGTGGTACCCGCAGATCCGCGATGCACTGATCGGCCTGCAACAGCCCAACGGCTCGTGGCAGGAAGCGGAACAGGACTACCCGCACAAGACCCCTATGGCCATCATCATCCTCGGAACCCCGCACCGGTATATCCCGGTCTATCAACGCTGAAACTTCCACGAATGTTTAAACAGGCAGCAGATGATCAACTTGCCACAATATTTAAGATGCCTGGCCCTGCTCGGCGCGATGGTGTTCCTCGCGACCGGTTGTGCGAGCGCACCGAAAACCGGCAAGCACCTGTTCATCCTCTCGGGCCAGTCAAACATGACCGCAGCGCTGAAAGACGCGTTTAGCAAACAAGTTCAGCAGCACTACGGCCAAGACAACACCACCGTCGTCATCAGCATGAAGAGCGGACGGGGCATCCGCTTCTGGGTCGCAGATTACGACACGCCGGCCAGCGCCAAGCATCTCACGCCGAAACACCCTGACAACGGCAGCGAGTACCCCAACCTGCTGCAGGCCGTAACATCCGCCGCCGCCGGCCAGTCCTACGACACGGTCGGCTTCATCTGGATGCAGGGAGAGTCCGACGGCCTCAACAGGCTGTCCGAAGCCTACGCGGGCAGCTTCATGAAGCTTTTCAAACGCCTGGGAAAAGACCTCGGCCGCAACGACATGTATTTCGTGATCGGCCGAATCAGCGATTTTGGCCTGAGCAGCGAACAGCACGAGCACTGGCAACGCGTCCGCGACGCACAGGTCAGCCTCGGGCAAATGAACAACGGTGCCTGGATCGACACCGACGACCTCAACGGCGGGGACGCCGACAATCCCAACGGCGAACTGCACTACCCCCCAGACGGGGCCATGATCCTCGGCCAGCGATTTGCAGAAAAGGCGATCGCATTAAGTAACCGACGATAACCAGAAAAACTTGTTGGATTCGCAGGATCATCTGCGATAATCAGGAACCGACCACGACAGCGTGCAAGGAAAGGAAACGACCATGACAACAAAACAAAAATGGACAAACCTCCGGCGTGTGTTGAGCGTTGCTGGCCTGGCGCTCTGCCTGGCGCTGCCCGCGACGGCCCAGCAATCCCCCGAGCCCGAACTGAACGTGCAGGGCGAGCATATCCGCCGGGCCTACGCCCAGATGCTTGAAACGCTCAGCCAGGAGGTCGCCGCCGCGCTGCCGGACATCGACTCGCAGATGAAACAGTCGTTCCTGCAGGCCCGCGCCGAACTGGATGGACTCGCTGCGCCTGTTGAAGGCGCGGACCCGAAGGCGTTCCAGGCGTACGAGGCGGCCAATGCCCAGGCCCAGGCGAAGGTGCTTGCCGCGGCCCGTGCGGTCTTCCAGAACGCCAAGGCCCTGATCGAAAGCGACGCGATGGATGCCAAGCTGATGAAGATCGCGATCCTGCGTCACGGCACGCCGGCGGGCCTGGCCGAGTTCGCCCAGCAAGGCGAGCAGCACAAGGCCCTGATCGACAACCTGCTGGCCGACGAATCGCTGATGAGACAGGTGCTGCACGCCGGCGGAGCCAACGGTGGCGAGTACGGCGAAGCGATGCAGGTCTACCAACTCATCCTCGCGGCCAGCGAAAAAGCCCGCGAACGCGGGACCATCTTTCAGAACCTCGCGCTGGGCACCGCGTTGCAGCAGCCCTGGCTCGCAGGCAAAGACAAGGGCAGCGTCAACGGCCTGGTCTTCTCCGACAACGAAAACCCCGATGGTCAGGTCGCCCGCTATCTGCATTATGAAAACGCCTATCTGAACAAAGAGCTCGATCCGGCATTCAAAGACTTCTCCGCGTGGGAATGCCGGTTCATCACCAACGACCCCTATACCAACGAAGAACTCGCCTGGGGCCGAGAGATGATGCGCAAGTTCCGCCCGGACCATATCACCAACCCCGACCACTCCTGGCGATATGTGGGCATCGTCAAGAGCGATGTCCCCTACTGCAGCACGCGACACGACGACTCGCTGGGCCTGCCCCAGCAGGAAGCCCTCGCGCTCGGCGGTATCTGCGGACGACGCGCGTTCTTCGGCCGATTCATCACCCGGGCCTTTGGCATCCCGTCGCGTCGATCGACCCAGACCGGCCACGCCGCGATGAATATGTGGACCCCCGACGGTTGGGTCGTCCGGCTCGGCGCGTGGTGGTCGATCAACTGGGACGGCCCGTGGGGCGGGCTGGACTTCTACCTCGAATCGCAGGCCCGTGAATTCCCCGATCAATTCACGCAGGTCTTGCGTGCCCAGTGGATCGCCGACGCGCTGGGCGAAGAAGATGTCAGCCTGCGGGACTACGGCCGGGGCGGCGGGTTCTGGAACGCTCTGGCTTTCTACAAGAAGCGAACCATCGTGGAAGACAACCAGATCGCCGCCGTCGATACAGAGCTTGCTTCGCTGACCGCCGACGAAGCCCGCCTGCTGGGCGAATCAGACACGATCCATGGGGTAGACAAGTCACTCAAGAAAATCCAGATCCCCGAAGAAGACAAGAAGATCGTCCTCGCAGAGGACGGCACGATCACCGTCCCGGCCGTGGCCTGTACCAGCCCGGAAAACAACACGGACAAAATCCTCTTCCTGCAAAGCTACGACCAGGGCATGCAGATCCACTATCAACGGCTCGGCAGCCAGCCGGAGATCCTGCGCTACGACGTTCAAGTCCCCGCGGCCGGCAAGTATGAGATCAGCGCCCTGGTCTCAACGGTATCGCCCGAGGGCATGGACGTGACGTACCGCGTTAACCGCCGAACGATCGTCGAGACCGTGTTGCCCTACACCAAGGGCCAGTGGCAAACCAGCGAGCCGCAGGTCGTCGAACTGCGCGAGGGCAGCAACTCGGTCATGATCACCCTCAGGGCACCCAATCGCGGCGTGAGCATCAAGGCGATCACATTCAAGCCCGTGAAGTAACAACTCCTTTGGCGTGAGAACGACAAGGATTCAGAGGACTCGCCTTGATGACAAAGCGCTGGCAGACAATCGGCCACATGCTGGCTTTCGCGGTGATGGGCCTGTTTGCGGCGCCCACATTCTCGCAGCAGCAGGCTCCGCTGATCCCCGACAGCAGCATCGCCTCGCTGCAGACACAGTTGATTGAGGCGGACCAGAGCGCCTCGTCGGCAAGGAAAAAACTCGCGATCAAACGGCTGATCCGTGAGGCCCAGCAGCTCGTTGAACAGAACGCTGACGCAGCCAACCGCTTCGTCGTCCTGGGCGTCCTCTTCGAGAGCCAGAAACAACTTCTTTCACTGGAAGATAGCGCCGAGAACCGTGCCGCGATGCTGGAGATCTGCCGAGCGCTGGCTGCAGCGCCCGATGAGTACGCCGCGACCCGGCTTGATGCAGACCTGCTCCTGACGCAGGCCGAGCTTGCCCGCCAGGGGGCCGACGCACGGGCGCGGGCCGACGCGCTTGGGCCGCTGGTTGAGCGCTACCGCGACACCGACGTCGAGAAGAAAGTGATCCGCATCGCCATGCTGATGGCGCTGGAACTGGGCGACAGCAGGCAGATCGAAAACCTGCGTGAGGTGATCGCTCAGCGGTTTGCAGGCGACCTGGAGATGATCCAGTTCCAGCGCGAGAAGCTGGCGGAACAGGTTTTTGGCGCGCCCTTCATCGGCAGCTTCGAGGACGCCAAGGGCAACCGCGTTCGCTTCCCGATGGACTTTTTTGGCTCAACCACCGCGGTCTTTTTCTGGTCCAAAGACAACGGCGGGCTGGAGCACGTCAAGGAACTCGCGACCGCCTGGAACGCAAAGCGTGACGATGCACGCGGTCGACTCGCACTGGTGAGCATCAACCTCGACAACCTGCCCGACGCCGGCGAATCCATCCTGCGCGAATTCGGCGTCGACTGGCCCGCGCTGCGACTGCCCAGTGGCCGGGACAACCCGATCTACCAGACCTATGCGATGCGGGACCCGACGATCATCACCGTCAGCCCGACCGGCTATGCGGCCCTGTTCCTCTCCGGCGGCAACAGCGATACCAACGGCTACGAGCGCTGGCTCAGCTCCGCCTTGGCACGCGAATGGACCCAGCCACAGTTCACCGGCCAACTCCAGTCGCTCTTCATCGGCGAGTTCTTCGTGCTCGACCCCACCGGCGAGTTCGACGTAACCACGCCGCCGGAGATTAAGGCCAGCACATCCGCAGCGCCGGGTCAACAAGAGAAGCTCACACGCACCGCCGCAGATGTGCCCGAAGACAAACTCCGCGCGATCCAGGCGTGCTTCATCGCTTCGCCGGCCCGCTACCGCGCGCCGCTGGATCAGGTACGTGCCGGTTATGAACAGGCCGAGGCCTTGTGCAGCCAGGCGATCAAGGACTATCCCTCGGCCCCGAACCTGTGGATCGTTCGCAACCGGCGGATCGTTGCCCTCATGGGCTTGTGGAAGCTAGATACTGACAACCGTTACCTGGACCGCGCCGCGACCGAGGCACAAGCCCTGATCGACACCAGCCACCCAGCCGGCGTCGATGCACTCGCGCGATTTTGCCTTGCCCGTAAGGCGATGCACGCGGTCGACGCCGACCCTGTCACCATCATCAACAGCCTTGGCCAATGGCCCGCAGCGGAACACGCCCCGGGCCCGGCTCTTGCAGCGGCGGCGCTCCTGGCGCTTGAAGCGGGCGATCGTCGCCTGCACGAACAGTACCGCCGGGACTTCATCGATACGCATGTCAACGACCCGATGCTCTGGACCGTCAGCGCCTTTTTGCTGGATCGCTATCACCGCTACTGGCTCTATCACCCGCCCTTCGTCGCCGGCTGGACCTACGGCCGAAGAGAAGGCCACTTCCTCGCCATCGGCACACCCGAAGATGCTCAGCGCAAGCTTGAACTAGAGCTCAAGACCGTCGAGGGCAACACGGTCCGAATCCCCGACGATTCGCAGGGCAAGTGGACGATCATCAACTTCGTGCCCAGCGCTCAAACGGCCATGCACATCAGTCGGTACGGCAGTTTCATCAACGATCGGCCGTTCAAGGATGTCAACCTGATCGGCGCGGTACTCAACGAAGATGCCCAGGCGCTCAAGGCCGCGCTCGCCGCAAAGACCAAGCCCGACGAGTTCCCGACACTGCTCGTGCCCGATGCGACGCGTACCGGGCTGGTACAGAAGCTGGGCATCCTCGATGAAGACGCCCGGCCAAACCTCGTGATCCTCAGGCCCGATGGCTCCATCGCGGCCATGCTCTCGGGCCTGACGATGAGTTCACAACACGGCGATGTGTTGCAGAACGTCATCGAATGGCACGACGAATTAGCGGTGGATGCGCTACTTGCCAAGGGCGATCTCGAAGAGGCTAAACGGCTGGCGTTTGCGTTTGCGCCGTTGCCCGAGCCGGCCGCGGCGGATCGGAAACCCAAAGCTCAGAAGCCCATCGCGATCCCGCACCTGCGTAGCCGGGCCAAGGTTTACATGGCGATGGAGAATTGGCCGGCAGCGCTGGCCGACGCGGAGGAGGCCTACCTGCAGATCAACAGCCGGGCCGGCTGGATGAGCATGCGGACCCAGGAGCTCAACGAGATCGAATCGCTCAAGGCCGATATCCTCAGCAGGATGAAGCCGACCCAACCTGCTCCCTAAGCCGGTGGTGTCGACGGTCGCGACATTCGATAACCCGCCGGAGATCACAACCCATGCTCATGCCATTCTTCATGAAAAGTCGTCGACTGCGAACAGCCACAGCCTTGCTGGTTCTCTTCTTCAGTGCCATGAGCACACGCGCGGCGCAGGACAACGCACCCAAGGCCCGGCCCAACATCGTCATCCTCTACGCCGACGACCTGGGCTTTGGCGACCTCACGTGCTACAACAAAGACTCGAAAATCCCAACGCCCAACCTCGACCAGCTCGCCGCGTCCGGCGCACGCTTCCTCGACGGCCACTCGTCCTCAGGCGTCTGCACGCCCAGCCGATACGCGCTCCTCACCGGCCGACACCACTGGCGCGACTTCCACGGCATCGTCAACTCCTTCGGCAACTCCGTCTTCAAACCCGAACACCTCACCCTGCCCGAGATGCTCAAGACCAAGGGCTACACCACCGCCGCCATCGGCAAGTGGCACCTGGGCTGGGACTGGGACGCAATCCGCATCAAAGAAGGCATCAACCACGACGCCTTTGACTGGTCGAAAAATATCCCCGACGGCCCACTGGCGCATGGCTTTGATCACTACTTCGGCGACACCGTCATCAACTTCCCGCCTTATGCGTGGATCCAAGACGACCAGATGGCGCAGATCCCTGACACGATGATGGACCCGAGCAAGTGGCCGAAAATCAAGGAAGGCCAATGGGAGTGTCGACCCGGCCCGATGGTCACCGGTTGGAACCCCTACGAAGTCCTGCCCACCCTCGGCGATAAGGCGGTGGCCTACATCGAGTCACGCAAGAGTAACGACGATCCGTTCTTCCTGTACTTTGCGTTCCCCTCGCCGCACGCGCCGATCATCCCCAACGATGCGTTTGATGGTAAGAGTAAGGCCGGCCCGTACGGCGACTTCGTTGTCGAGTCCGACCATGTTGCCGGGCGGATCCTGCAAGCGCTGGACAAGGCCGGGCTGAGCGACAACACGATCGTTGTGTTCTCCGCCGACAACGGCCCGGAGCAGTACGCCTATGAACGTGACTTAAAATTCGGCCACTGGTCGGCCCATCCGTTGCGTGGCCTCAAGCGTGACATCTACGAAGGCGGGCACCACGTGCCGTTCATCGTCCGCTGGCCGGGCCTGACGACGCCGGGCACGGTGAAGGACGCGCTGGTCTCGCAGATCGACCTGTACGCGACGTTCGCGTCGCTGGTGGGTTTTGAGCTGCCCGACGACGCCGCGGAAGACTCGCACGACATGCTGCCTTACCTGCGGGGCAAGTCGCAAGTGATCCGCACGACTCACGTGCACAACACCAACCCCAACGCCTACGCGCTCCGCGACGGCGACTGGCTGCTGATCGACGCGAAGACCGGCAGCGTTTCAAAGAACGGCGTGAAGGAATGGGAAGAGCGTCACAACTACCCGGCCGACGACGACCAGCCGGTGGAGCTGTACAACCTCAAGGAAGACCCCGGCCAGCGCCACAACCGCGCCGCCGAGCTGCCGGAGAAGGTCAAGGCGATGCAGGCGCTTCTGAAGAAAATCCGAGACGACGGCCGAACCCGACCGGTGGGTGGGCAATAAAAAACAGCAAGTCAAAGGGACCTGCTGCTTCAATCGGGGCGGCCAGATTTGAACTGACGACATCCTGCTCCCAAAGCAGGCACTCTACCAAGCTGAGTTACGCCCCGTAGCGTGGGTGCAGTATAGCCTGCTTTGGGCTTAAAGCATATCGTTGAGTTCCATGTGCTTGAAAACCAGCCCGCCGACCAGCCCGGCGGGCAGGGCGAAGACCAGGCCCCACAGGCTCAGGGCCTGGCCGACGAGCATCGTCAATACAAAGGCGGTGAAGACCCCGACGGCCATGGCCCCCAGCGTGCCCAGCTCGCCCATCGGTGAAACCACCGCGATCATGCAGACCGTCACCGCCAGCAGCCAGAACGGGTAGGCGAGAATCAAGACGCAGCACCAGTCGCCGAAGTCCACGTCGGCGAACCAGAACCCCAGCCACACGAGCAGCCCCGGCGACAGCACAAGCGCCAGGCGCAGCAGGGCGCGATTGCGATTGATCCACATGCCATGGAGGTCGCCCACCTCGTCGCCGAGCCGGTAGGTCGTGCGTTTGTTCCAATCGAACGTCCGACCGCACTCGGGGCAGGTCCCACTGGGCAGGCCCTTGAGCGGGTAGTCGCAGTCTTTACATCGCGCATCGGGTTCGAGCATGGACGCGAGCCCCCGGGTTTTCTCGCTAAACGGCAGTTAAGCGGCAAGCCGTGTGATTACCACCCGTCGACGCGTTCGACGATCGGCAGCGGGCCGACGATCGGCGCGGCGTAGTCGACGAACTTCTGGCTGATGTTGTTGCCGCCGACGATCCACTCTTCGGGCAGGTGTCGGGTCTTGGCGGCGACGTCGATCAGTTCGATGCGGTTGTACTCGACCTTGTAGGTGTCGCCGGGCACGCGCTGGATGGCGATCGAGCCGGAGCGCACGCCGTCGGTAGCCAGTTCCGCGGCGCGTCGGCCGGCCTGTCGGGCTTCCTTGGCGTCGTTCTCGCTGACGATGCCGGTGAAGCTCCGCTGCAGATAGCCGAAGGTGTCAGCGCGGACGCGGGTTCGCCGGCCCATGTAGTCCTTGACCGCCTGGGCCAGGAAGTCCGCCAGCGCGCCAGAACCGGAGAGTTGCACGTTGCCGTGGGCGTCGCGCTCGACGCGGTGGCCCTGCATTTCGGCGAGTTTTGCGGCCATGGCCGTGCCGTCCTTGTCGTGGATGCCTTCGCTCACCGCCACCACGCATCGGCCGATGCGGTCGTAGACCTTCGCGACGTCCTTGACGAACTTGTCGGCATCGAAGTTTGCTTCGGGCACATAGACCAGGTGCGGGCCGTCATTGGTGTTCGGCCGACGACCCAAGACCGACGCGGCGGTGAGGAACCCGGCGTGTCGGCCCATGACGACGTTGATCTTGATGCCCGGCAGGGCCTGGTTGTCCAAGTCGTCGCCCATGAAGGCCTGGGCGACGAACTTCGCGGCGCTGCCCCAGCCCGGCGTGTGGTCGTTGAGGACCAGGTCGTTGTCGACGGTTTTGGGGACATGGAAGGCGTGCATCTCGTAGCCGTCTTCCGCAGCGATTTCGCCGACGATGCGGCAGGTGTCGGAGCTGTCGTTGCCGCCGATGTAGAAGAAGTAGCGGATGCCGTGCTGCTCGAAATATTTGGTCATCGCGCGGACATCGTCGCGTTTGGGCTTCGAGCGTGAGGAGCCAAGCCCGGAGGAGGGCGTGGCGGCCAGGCGGTCAAGCCGGTCCTGGGGCCAGGAGGTGAGGTCGATAAAGTCGCCGGACATCATGCCGTCGACGGCGTGTCTGGCGCCGTAGATCTTGCCGGTGAAGCCCTTGGCGGCGTGCAGTCCTTCGACGACGCCGACGAGGGACTGGTTGATGACGGCGGTGGGTCCGCCGGACTGACCGATGACGGCGTTGCCTTGGAGGGGGGTGGTTTTCATGGTTGTTTCTCCCTGATCGGGACGGTTGGGGTGCGTGGCAGGGCGGGTATGGTAGGTCAAGGCCCGCTGACGAACAAAAACGCATCGGGCTGTGGACAAAGAGCACGGGATCGGCGATAATGCAATAGATGATTTTTGCATTGTGAGCTAACACATGATCCGCTCAACCCTGACTGATCGCTGGCAGACGACCATCCCTGTAGAGGTGCGCAAGGCCTTGGGCCTCAAGCCGCGTCAGGGACTGCTTTACGAAGTTCAAGGCGAATCGGTGATCATCCGGCCTGAAGGCGAAACGCTGATGGACTTGGCGGGCTGCCTCGCGTCGGGCAGGGTGGTGCCGGATGATAGCCAGCAGGAACAGATCGCCAAGCGGTTTGTGGCGGACAACTACAAGGCGACCGAGCGTTGATCCGTTACCGTCTGGACACGAATGTGCTGATCCGATTTTTTAAGCTGGACGACGCGAAACAGTCCAAGCGGGTCAAGGCTTTGTTTGAGCAGGCAGCGGCGGGGCAGTGCCTATTACTTCTGGATCGGGTGGTCCTGATCGAAACAGTCTGGGTTCTTCGGTCGGTATATCAGGACGAACGCGAGCCAATCGCCAAGGCCCTGGCGAATCTGATGGTCAAGCCCGGCATCCGCTGCGAGGATGGGCCGATCACCGTCGATGCCCTGTATCGCTATCAGACATCATCGCTGGATATCGTCGATTGCTACCTCGCGGCACAGGCTGCGGCCGACGGGGACTCGCTGGCGACGTTTGATCGGGCGCTGGGCAAGGCGTTTGATGATGTGACGCTCTGGGGTGGGTCGGAGTAAGGGTCACGGCAGGCGGCAGAGGTGTGTCGTTTAGTTTGCATGAATGAAATCAGCATTGCCTGCTTGGGTTGGTACAATGCCGGATTACCCCCGCCTGACCGCGTTGAAGAACGCAATTGCCCCCGAGCCCAACCATGCCCGACTCGCCCCTGCGAAATGTTGCTGTCATTGCCCACGTCGACCACGGTAAGACCACGCTGACCGACCAGCTGCTCTATCAGTCCGGCATGTTCCGCACCGAGGACCTCAACAAGCTCGCCGGCGGGCAGCACAACCTCATCATGGACTCGGGCGACCTCGAACGCGAGCGCGGTATCACCATCACCGCCAAGAACTGCGCCATCACCTACCGCCACTCCGACGGCTGTGACTACCGCATCAACCTCATCGACACGCCCGGCCACGCGGACTTCGGCGGCGAGGTCGAACGCGTCCTCAACATGGCCGACGGCTGCCTGCTGGTCATCGACTCTTTCGAGGGCCCGATGCCCCAGACCCGCTTCGTGCTGCAAAAAGCATTGGCGATCGGCCTTAAACCCGTCGTCGTCGTCAACAAGATCGACAAGCCCAACGCCCGGCCCGACGACGTGGTCAACGAAGTGTTCGACCTGCTCGGCTCGCTGGAAGCGCCCGATGACGCCCTGGACTTCCCTGTCATCTACGCCAGCGCCAAAGAAGGCTGGGCCACCGCGGACCTCAAGAAAGTCGGCAGCGATGACCAGCCCAAGAACATGTTCGACCTGTACGACGCGATCCTCAAGTACGTGCCCGCGCCCTATGCCGAGGGCTCAAGCCGTGGCGCCGCAGCGGGCTTTGCCTCGCGCAAGGATGCGCTGGCGGCCCCGCTTCAGTTGATGGTGACGACGATCATCTACAGCGAGTACGTCGGCCGAATCGCCGTCGGCCGCGTCAACGCCGGCCGCATCACCGCCGGCCAGAAAGTCACCGTCATCAACCGCGCCGGCGAGGGCAGCCTCCAGCGAATCATCAAGCTCGAAAACTTCGACGGCCTGTCCCGCAAGGAAACCAACGAGGTCGCCGCGGGCGATATCTGTGCCGTCACGGGCCTGGACCCCATCGACATCGGCGACACGATCGCCTGCCCGGATCGGCCCGAGGCCCTGCCGGCAGTCAAAATCGACGAGCCCACCCTCACCATGACCTTCATGGTCAACAACTCGCCCTTCTGCGGGCAGGACGGCGACTACGTCACCTCCCGACAGGTCTGGGACCGGCTGATGCGCGAGCTGCAGTCCAACGTCGCCCTGCGGGTCGAACGCGAGGCGACCGGCGAGGCGTTCAAGGTCTCCGGCCGAGGGCTCATGCACCTGGGCGTGCTGCTGGAGACCATGCGCCGAGAGAGCTACGAGGTGCAGGTCGGTAAGCCGCAGGTCATCCTCAAGCGGCCGACCGACGGCGAATACGCGGGCACCCTATGCGAGCCCATCGAGCAACTGGTGGTCGACTGCCCCAGCGAGTGCCAGAACGACGTCATGGCACTGGTGATGAACCGCAAGGCCGAGATCGTGAGCATGGACCCAAAGGCCGGGGCCGGCGACTACATCCACATGGAGTTCACGATCCCCGCGCGCGGGCTGATCGGCCTGCGTACCCGGATGCTCACGGCCACGCAGGGCCGGGCGGTGATGCACCACAACCTGCTGCGTTACGAACCGATGCGTGGCGATGTGCCCAGCCGGCCCCAGGGCGTGATGGTCGCGACCGACCCCGGGCAGGTCACCGCCTACTCGCTGGACCGGCTCTACGACCGCGGCACCTTCTTCGTCAAGCCCGGCGACCAGGTCTACGCGGGCCAGGTCGTCGGCGAGCACTGCAAAGACAACGACATCACCGTCAACGTCGTCATCAACAAGAAGCACAGCAACGTCCGCGCCTCGGGCAGCGACGACGCCACCCGCGTCAAGCCCGCACGCACCCTGTCGCTGGAAGCGATGCTCGAATATATCGAGGAAGACGAGCTGGTCGAATTGACGCCCAAGGCCCTAAGGATGCGTAAGCGCGAACTGCGCGAGTCGATGCGACGCCGCGAGACCCGCTCGGCAAAGGGGTAAGCGCTACCGCCGAATCCCGCCCACTTCAAGCACGAAGAACCGCGGGCTAAGCCCGGCGAGAGGACCGCGGAGCTGGTCGATCTCACCCGACGGGCCGTGGATTTCAAGACGCGACAACTCGGCGAGCGTCAACGCTTCCTGGAGGATCTCCCCGACGTTTTCGAGGTGGTCGAGGATGCCCTGCGCGCTGTCGTAGCCCTCCCGGCAGTGGGCGGTGTGTCCGTCGAACGAGAAGGCATAGTGGACGCAACGCGATTCGTTTTTCGTCTTCTCGATGAAGCGCGGCCCGAGCGCCTTAAAGGCGTCGAGCTTGCCCTCATGCACCGTAAAATAGGGGACAAGGGTGCAGCAGGTGTCTTCGTTGAACATCGGATTTCCCGTTGGGGTTGAATAACTTGCAGGAATTAAGGCACCGTGATGAGTCGTTCACGGTCCGCCGGCGAGGCATCGCCGCCCGGCGATTTTCCATTTCATCAGACAGACTTCTTGCCCAGTCGCATGATCTGCACGATGACGACCAGCGCGATGAACCCGCCCGCCAGGCCCAGCAGGTAGGGCTGTACGGGTGTGTCGCTGCCGGGGAACTTTTCTTTGGTCGTCCAGATCGCCATGGCCGAGCCGAAGGCCGCGACGGTGATGGCGATGAGCATGACAGCGTTGGCGGCGATGCGCTTGCCGCCCTGCATGAGGTTCTCGCCCATCAGTCGGCGGTTATTCATCATGAAGAAGAAGGTGATGTAAGCGATGGGCAGGAGCATCATGCCGATTCGGCTGGTGGGGATCGCTAGCCAGAAGTTTGCTTCCTTGTTGCTCCACAGGAACAGGAAGCCCAGGGCCCCGCTGATGCCCGGCAGGTAGGAGCCGACACGGTGCATCGTGCCGGAGGTACGAACGCCCAGCGCTTCGGTAAAGGTAAAGCCGTTGATGAGCATGAGGATAATGATGGTGGACACGGCCATGCCCAGCACGCCCAGGCCGAAGACGTACTGGGCGATGGTCGTTGAGCCGGTGACGTTTTCCAGTGAGCCGGCCAGCGCGCCCGAGTCACGCTTGATGAGCATGACGGCGAGTTGTTTGTCTTCGTACTTGAGCGCATCGATCGCTGTGGATTTCTGCTCGGGTGTCATCGCCTTAAAGCCTTCAGCGTCAACATGCTTGAGATAGTTTTCGAGGTTGCCGACCGCCGGGGCGGGGATGGCGGCGGCGAGGGTTCTCTCGTCGATGCCCGGCGCCTTGGCATGAAACTGCGAGACGGCGGCGATGACGACACAGCTCGTCGCCAGCACGAACGGGATGAACAAACCGGTGGAGAGGTCGAAGGTCGCCAGGCCGCGGAAGGTCTTGTCCCAGCCCTTGCGGAGCATGGAGTAGGGCAGGAGGAAAGTCATGTTGATGCCCACGGCCGTGGCGGCGGCGGCGATCATCGTGTTCTGCTGAATGTCAACGATCTGCGCCGACCAGTATTGGGGGTCCGATGACGCGGCGATATAGGGGCGAAGCTGCTCGGCCGGCTCAGAGAGCAGCGAGAAGTCGGGGATGACAAGTCCGGTGAGGACGTCGGCCCAGGGCAGCGCGCCCTTGAAGGACAGCGCCGCGACGACGCCGAAGAAGGCGAGCACGATCAGCCCGACCATGATCTTGAGGAGGATTTCAAAGAGCCTGATGCCCCAGCCGCCGGCGTCGTAGAACCAGATGATGACGCCGGCGACGACGAAAAGGATCGCGGCGCAGGCTTCTTTGGAGAGGTCGATGCCCAGGTTCTGCTGCATGGCCGCAGTACCCAGCGAGAACTGCGGCATGGCCCAGACGAGGTTGGCGATCATCGCGGCGATGAGCCAGCCCCAGCCGAGCACCGGGTTGACGTGTTTGTTGATCGACTGGAAGGGTTTTTCGCCGGTCGAGAGCGTGACGTAGGCGATAGCGCTGAGCATGATGATGCCCAGGATCATC
>JBGSTE010000285.1:0-3761 GCA_041736655.1 Phycisphaeraceae bacterium
CAGTACCCGGCAGCGGGCCGTCCTGCACCGGCTCGGCCGGGCGCCACCACAGCGCGAGCACCAGCCCCACCAGCGACAGCGGGCCTAAGATCAGCCACAGGTAAACATGCATCTTCCGCTGCGGGCCGGTCATGCCACACCGCCCTTCCCAGCCTTGGCCGACGCGATCCACTGCACCAGCACGAGCGGCCAAAGCCCGACACAACCCGGCAAAATCGTGAGCCGAAACACCCACGATGAATCTGCCGCGACCTCGTCCACGCGGTTGACCCCAAGCAGCACAAAACCCACACCCACCAGCAGGCCCGGCACGAGATAGATCAACAGCAGCAACAGAATCATACCCATCACGCCTTCCACGCCTGAGCCGACCCTGAACGCAATCGACCTGGAAACACACCACGCACCCGATGCGTCGATCAGTGTAACGCCCGGATCGACGACACTATTCCGCCGCTTCGCTATCCTTTAAAACCCGATCCACCGACGCCATCGCCGGAGCACCCCCGCATGACCGCCACGCAAGTCATCCCGTCCACAGCCTTCCGCCTTTGGCCGAGCATGGCTTTGGCGCTCTTCACGATCGGCTTGGCCTTCATTACCGGCTTCTTGCCCGAGCGTGCCGAACTCGCAGATCAACCACAACTGCCCGCGCCGGCCGACTGTGGCCAGCCCGCGTCAACGCCGACGATGCAAGTCATCTACACCCAGCACGTCGAGCACACCACAGCCTCGTCAGCCAAGCCCCTTTACTACAGCACCGGCCTGTGGTCGCCTCACGCCCAACTCGCGGGCCTGAGCGAACTGGCGGTGCTCGCGACTTGCCCGCAGCAGAACCTCATCGTTCAATCCATCGCCTGGGATCAAGCGGCGCAGAAGCCCATCATCACCGACGTCTCGCCGATCAAGATTTCACAACGCACATCCAAGGAAGACGCCACCCGCGCCGTCATCTCCATCGACCACACCGGCGGCGACATCGACTCCGAGTTTGCCATCGCGATCCAGAACCACCTGGCCACACTCACCGACGCAAGCACGATCCTCATCCTCACCCCCCTGCCCGGCCCTGATGCGCGTCCCGAAGGCGAGTTCCCTTACGACTGGACCTTCCTCGACGATGGCGAAAAAGTCACGATCATCGACTTCGCCGAGGTTCAGCCGCTTGAAGACATCCACGGGCTTGCAAGCTCAGGGTATGTCAGGGCGTGGATCAAGCAGATGGGTTTCGACGCTGCATCGCTCGAATCCAGTCGCACCGAGTTGATCGTTGCAGACATCAAGACTGGCACGGATCGTACGCTGGCAGCGCAGAAGCTCTTGACCCTCGCGCAGCGCAACCCGTACGAAGTGGTCCCTGCGATTGAACGTAGCGACCTCGGCCCGGATGCGCTCATGCTGCTGCGTGCCATGAACATCCACGCCGACGGCCTGATCATGCAAGCCACACAATCCGAAGACCCCGCACAACGCGCGCTCGCCGCCCGCGCGATCGGCAACCTCGCTGATGTGACAACCGATCCGCTGGGCATACTCACCAAGCTCGCGGAAGACAAGGATCAGCGGGTGCGATACGAAGCGCTGGCCGCCTGCCGAGCCGTGCCCGGCCGACGGGCTGCGGGGGTGGCGCAGCTTGTCGAGCCTTACGCGATGACCGACGCGATGCGATCGCTCTACAACATGACGATGGCGCAGCTACTGACCTATGGCGAACCGGTCCCGGCCGACAGCCGTGTGAACCGCTTACGTCGCATGGCGCTCAGCGAACTGCTCAGCCAGGAGCGCGACGCGATAGTCTCTACGATCCTGCTGGAACGCACCGACCTGCCGGACGAGAAGATCAGCGAAGTGCTTGGCCAACTATCGACCGCCAACGGTAACGGCCCGCTTACTGCGCTGCTGAACCTGCTGGCCACCATGAACCCGCAGACGATCCTCAAACGCGACGTCTTGCTGCGTACGCTCGCTAACTGGAAGGCCAACGAAATTGATGCGCAACAGAAGCGATTCATCGAATTGATTCAGCAGGACGGTCGGCCCGACGAACTCAAAGCCGCCGCCGCCGGCGCGTTGATCCGCACGCTCAAGCCCGCAGAGGTCGTCGAGCTATTGGGCACCAACCCGATCGTGTTTCAGGGCCTGCGCTGGGTCAGCGATCCACAGGTCCTCAAGCCTTGGCAGTCCGTGGTCTTTGAAACCGCACTGGCCGAGGCGGGCTCACTCGCTGGCGGGTTATCGACGAAGATCGCTGCGCTGGATGCCATCCGGTCTTTACCTGCCGATGCGATCACAGCCAAGGACGTGGCTCGTGTGCTCGATGTCGCCCGCAACTCGGACAATGTCGACCTGCGTTTTGCCGCGATCCGTGCGATCAACAACCTGCCCGACGCGATCAAGCCCGCAGAGATCACGGACCTCAAGCTCACTAGCCTGACGATCACGGCCGTGCCCGGGCAGATCAGGTTCGACAAGGCCACGCTTTCGGTGGTGGCCGGTCGCCCGGTCGAGATCACGCTCGTAAACCCGGACACGATGGAGCACAACTTTGCGATCACCCGGCCGGGCCTGATGCAGGAGGTGGGCCTGGCGATCACGACGATGAACCCCGCCGACGCGGCCGCGATCAACTACATCCCCGCCGGCGACGCGGTGCTCTTTCACACCGCAATGCTCAAGCCCGGCCGATCCGAAACGCTCCGCTTCATCGCGCCAGTCACGCCGGGCAGGTACCCCTACGTCTGCACCTTCCCCGGCCACTACACGTCGATGAACGGCGTGCTTGAGGTCGTAGCGCCTTGAGGTTTTGTGTCGATGATCAACGGGAGGGCGAGGCTCCTGCCTAGCCGATAGTCTCAAATGATTCGCGGCTCGGCGGGAGCCTCGCCCTCCCGGTCATCGCGCATTCAGAATCATGCTTTAGCGCGCTGAAGCCTGTCATCCAGTCCTAACACAAACACCATCAATTGCGTTAGACTTCTACAACTTCAATCCCAATCAACACAACGGGAGATCGCTCCATGGCCCTGCTGCTTGGCATCGATATCGGCACCTCGGGAACCAAGACTCTGTTGTGCAATACGCGCGGAAGCGTCGTCGCCACCGCCCTTGCACCGCACACGATTTCGACTCCGCACCCGGGCTGGTCCGAGCAGGACCCGGCTATGTGGTGGGCCGCCGTCGGCAAGGCCACGCGCGAAGTCCTCCGCAAAGCCAACGCCAAAAAAGAAGACGTCATCGGCATCGGCTTGTCGGGCCAGATGCACGGCTCGGTCTTTCTTGACGAGGCCGACAAAGTCCTGCGACCGGCGCTGCTTTGGAACGACCAGCGGACAGCCAAGCAGTGTGCCGACATCGAAAAGGCCGCGGGCGGCAGGCGGAAACTCATCAGCATGGTCGGCAACCCGGCGCTGACGGGCTTCACCGCGCCCAAGATCCTCTGGGTCCGCGACAACGAGCCGGCGATCTTCAAGAAGACCCGGCGCGTGCTCCTGCCCAAGGACTACATCCGTTTGTGCATGACCGGCGTACACGCGACGGAAGTCTCCGACGCGTCGGGCACGCTGCTGCTGGATGTGAAAGCGCAGGCGTGGAACACGACTTTGATGAAGAAACTCAAGCTCGACGCGTCGCTCATGCCGCCCTGCTTTGAGTCGCACGAAGTCACCGGCCACCTGACGCCTAAAGGCGCGGTGCACCTGGGCTTGGCCGAGGGTACGCCGGTCGTTGGCGGCGGCGGCGACCAGGCCTGTGGCGCGGTGGGC
>JBGSTE010000356.1:0-9878 GCA_041736655.1 Phycisphaeraceae bacterium
TCGCGGGGCTGTCGACCGGCCGGCAACAGATGGTCGAGATCGCCAAGGCCATTGCGACCTCCGCGCGCGTGATCATCATGGACGAGCCGACCGCGTCGCTGTCGGACCAGGAGACTCGCAGGCTGTACGAGGTGGTGGAGAGGCTCGCGGCCCGCGGCGTGGGCATCATCTTCATCTCGCATCGGCTCGCCGAGGTCAAGCGGTTGGCGCATCGTGTCACCGTGCTGCGTGACGGCAAAAACACCGGCGAACTGTCACGCGATGAGATCAACCACGACGCCATGGTCCGCCTGATGGTCGGCCGGGAGTCGTCGAGCTTCTACAAGCACGCCACCCGCCCGATCGGTCACACGGTGCTGAAAGTCCATGGCCTGGTCACGCAGGCGTTTCCCAAGCACCGCCTGTCGTTTGAACTAAAAGAAGGAGAAATCGTCGGCATCGCCGGGCTTGTCGGCGCGGGTCGCACGGAGATGCTCCGCGCCCTGTTTGGTATCGATCCGCCGCTGTCAGGCAGGATCGAAGTCGATGGCAAGCCGCTGAACGTACGCAACCCACGCCGGGCGATCGCCGCGGGCCTTGCGCTGGTGCCCGAGGACCGCAAGGAGCAGGGTGTTGTGCTGTCGATGTCGATCCGCGAGAACACCTCGCTGGCCAGGCTCGGCCGGGACGCACACGGCGGCATCGTGATCAACCGCAAGGCCGAACGCACGCTGGCCAACGACATGAAAGCCCGGCTGGCGACGCGGGCGGCGACGACCGACCAGCTCGTGCAGACCCTCTCGGGCGGCAACCAGCAGAAAGTCGTTCTCGCCAAGTGGCTGGCCAACGAGCCGCGGGTGCTGTTGATGGACGAGCCGACGCGTGGCGTAGACATCGGCGCCAAGGCCGAGATATACCGCATCATGGAAGAACTCGCGCGTGAGTACGTGGCGATCCTCTTTGTCTCCAGCGACCTGGAGGAAGTGCTTGGCGTTGCCGACCGCGTGCTCGTCATGCACGAGGGCGCGATCACAGGCGAACTCAGCCGAGAGCAGATGTCCGCCCAGGCCGTCATGGCGCTGGCGACCAACACCCACACCGACCTGAACCGGGCGGAGGCAGCGATCGCATGAACCTGTTGACCCAGAAGCTTTTTGAACTGCACGGGCTCACACGCATCCTCGGCATCACGCTCCTGCTGCTGCTGATCGTCGTGGTCACCACCTCGCTCAATAGCGCGTTCGTTGATCCGCTGAACCTCACCAACCTCATGCGATGGACCGGGATGCTCGGCATCCTCTCGCTGGGCGTGGCCTTTGTCATCATCACCGGCGGCATCGACCTGTCCATCGGCTCGGTCGTGGCGCTCACCGGCATCGTGCTCATGCAACTGATGCAGGACCCGGCGATGAACCCCTGGCTGGCCGTGGCGATCACCATGCTTGTCGGCGTGGGCATCGGGCTTCTGCACGGCCTACTCATCGGCTACTGCAACCTCCAGCCGTTCATCGTCACGCTCTGTGGCCTCATGGGCTACCGCGGCCTTGCCCGGCTGATCTCCGGAGAGCTGCCCCTGAGCCTCAGCAGCGGCGCCAGCCATGACAGCCTGACCTACCTGGCCAACGGCCACCCGATGCAGGTGCCCGTTCCCTTCATCGACATGATCGCGCCCTCGGGAGCCGGTCGCTTCATCGGCTGGGTCGAGGTGCCGATGCCGATGCTCATCCTCCTGGTGCTGGCGATCTTCAGCGCGCTGCTGCTGCACAAGACGGTGGCGGGGCGCTACCTCCTGGCGATGGGCCAGAATCCACAGGCCGCCCGATTCTCGGGGATCGACACCCGCAAGATGACGCTGCTGGCGTATGTGCTCTGCTCGATGATGGCCGCGATGGGCGGGATCCTCTTTGCGCTGTACATCAATACCGTCCAGCCCTCGAGTATGGGAAACTTCTACGAGCTCTACGCCATCGCCGCGGCCGTGCTCGGCGGCTGCTCGCTGCGTGGCGGGGTCGGGTCAATCGCCGGCGTGGTCATCGGCACGGCCGTCATGCGGTCGCTGTACAACACCATCAACCTCCTGGGATTGCCGGCCTACTGGGAGTACATCATCATCGGGGCCGTGCTGCTCTTTGGCGTCATGGTCGACGAGTTGGGCCGGGCCATCTTCAACGCCATCAAGACCCGCAGTCGACGCGAACGGCTGGCGAAGTCATCCCCAGACAGCGACACTGCGGCTTGATGGTGGGGCACCCGCCGTGCTGAAGGTGAATGAATGCGATGGGCGTCAAAAAATAGCGCCCGGCCGATTGGCCGGGCGCTATATCGTGTTAGGTGTCGACTTCCCAAGAAACCCTGAGGCTCGTCGAAGTCGTTGTTCGCAATTAGGCGCGACGACGGCGGGCAACCATCAGACCGCCGAGGCCGAGCAGAGCCAGCGAGGTGGGCTCGGGAACGTAGACGAGGTCAAAGTTGGTGACCGGGGTGCCGAGGTCGGCGACGTAGATGGCGTTCTTGCCAACGGCAGCTTGAAACTCGCCTTCCGTCAGGCCAGCGGGAAGGATGGCGCCGATGTTAAAGGTGTGGGGCAAGCCACCAGGAAAGCCTGCGGTTGCGAGGTTCTGGAACTGGTTGGTCTCGCCGATAAAGGTCGGAGTCAGGGTCGGGTTGCCTTGCGGGACAACCAGGGTGCCACCGAAGTAGACGCCCATGATGGCACGGTTATGGTTTGCGGTGATAAAGTTGGTGGCGCCGGCGTTCTGTTCGAGAACGTAGTTGGTCAGGTTACCATCAACGGTGATCGTGACGATGCCCGTGGTGGCATCGTAGCCCAAGTCGTAAGCGGCCTGGGTGCTGGTGGCACTGAGGCCAGCAACAAAAGCGAGTGCGGTCAACTTTTTCATGAGATTCTCCTGTTTGGGGGGTAGATGTGACAACGCAGGAGAAAATACAGCCAGATTTGACCGTCGCATAGACACTATTTGTAGTTAAATTAAGTTATATCGATGCAAGGCATTGCAATTAAAGATGTTAATGCTTAGAGGCGAAGTCGATTTTTTTAAAAGTAAGGGATATGGTCGGTATTTTTGCTCAAGGCCAGGGCAGCTGCGGGTTAAATTCCGCAGGCCTTGGCCGCTTGAGTGTGATGCGATGGGCATCAAAAAATAGCGCCCGGCCGATTGGCCGGGCGCTACATCGTGCTAAGTGTCGACTTCCCCAGAAACCCGAAGCTTCGTTGAAGTCGTTTGAACAATTAGGCGCGACGGCGACGGGCAACCATCAGGCCGCCGAGGCCGAGCAGAGCCAGCGAGGTGGGCTCGGGAACGTAGACGAGGTCAAAGTTGGTGACCGGGGTGCCGAGGTTGGCGACGTAGCTGGCGTTCTTGCCGACAGCAGCTTGGAACTGAGCTTCGCTCAGGCCAGCCGGGAGGATCGCACCGATGTTGAAGGTGTGGGGGAAGCCGCCAGGAAAACCTGCCGTTGCGAGGTTCTGGAACTGGTTGGTTTCGCCGATGAAGGTCGGGGTCGTGGTCGGGGTGCCTTGCGGGACAACCAAGGTGCCACCGACGTAGACGCCCATGATGGCGCGGGTGAAGTTGGCGGTGATAAAGTTGGTGGCGCCGGCGTTCTGTTCGAGAACGTAGTTGGTCAGGTTACCATCAACGGTGATCGTGACGATGCCCGTGGTGGCATCGTAGCCCAGGTCGTAAGCGGCCTGGGTGCTGGTTGCGCTGAGACCAGCAACGAAAGCGAGTGCGGTGAACTTCTTCATCTGACATTTCTCCTGAGGAGGGTTTAGGGGGATCCTGCCAGCCGGGGTTTTGATTTGAGTCCGGCGTGGCTCTAACACGATAGGGGAATTATCTCCCATTTTCTGTCCATGTCAAGGGGTTACCTTGCAAAATATCACTTTTTTGGGGTAATCCTTGTGAGTAGGTCGTAACCTACGCGAAATCTTGAACTTAGCGCCTGTCAGCAGACAAAAAATGCATGTCTGCGGTCCCAAAATACCGCTTTCTTCGTCGTGAAAATACGGTTAGGCCCGCAAAAAACAGCACTCCGGTTCCCGGTTCCGGGACTGCAACCGTCGCCGAGGCGATCGGACCGGTGAACGAAGCGAACGCCAGGCCGAAGTCCGCATCATCGACATCGTTGTCCATATCCAGGTCGGCTAACGGGTTGTTTGACGGACCATTATTAGGCCCGGTAAAGGCGGCGAAGGCGATACCGAAGTCCGCATCATCCACGTCGCCGTCGTTGTCGAGGTCCGCGGGGATCTGCCCGTTGTAGAAAATTCCCTTGAAAACATAGCCATTCGCGAACAGCGTGTCGTTCGAATCGGTGTTGGCGATGCGGATGGCCCAAGTGCCAAAGGCGTCTGTCGACGCGGTCATGCGCGCGAGCATGAGCGGTGTGCCGGCGGTGATGTCGTCCGTCTCGCTCGGCGGGCCGAAGTAGGTCAGGTCAAAGGTCGTGAGGTTCACGACCGCGCTGGTGGACCCGCCCAGCCCGCCGGTGCCGCCGGTGCCGACGTTGGGGACCAGCTCAAACCCGCTGATCTGCGAGTTCAGCGGGTCGGCGGCGTTGCCGGCCGCGGGGAAGCTCAGGCTCGTATTAGCCGCCGCACCCACCAGCAGCGTGGGGTTGAGGCTGGGCACAACGCCCTGCGTGACATAGTGCAGTTGGCCGGTGTTCAGTTGAACCAGCAGTTGGGTCGAGATCCAGTCCTGCGTCGTGAAGACCTCCAGCTCGTTCTTCACAAAGCCCGGGACTGCCGAGGACGAATCGACCCATGACGAGGTAATCAGCGCATGCGATGGTCCGGCCGCTGAAATCAGTGCAGCGGTAGACACGGCCATCGGGGTCCATCGGGCAAAGTTCATGTTTTCTCCACTCCATTTGACGTTGTCTAACCAGTCCTGGCCAGTCCCTGCTTGGGGCTGAAAACCATGCTGGTCACTTGATTTTACCCCGCAACCCGACGAATCACAATAAATCCGGGCTTATTTCCATCATCCATGCGATCTGGAACCACCCAGACGCACTCTTACGCATCAACCGCAGCCCATCTTGACCAGCCGATTCCGCCGGCAAGCTCACGCCATCTTGAGATCAAGCCCGCCGATGACTATCATCCCCCGTTCCACCGGCCGACGATGGCCCAATATCCACCCACACCACCCCGACCGCGGAGACCCGCAATGCGTATCGCACTCTTCTACGGCACCTGCACCGGCAAGACCGAAGCCGTGGCCGAGCAGATCCGGGACGAAATGGGCGATGACTTCTTCGACACCTTCGAAGACGTCTCCCAGATCGAACCGTCCGACCTCGAAGACTACGACGTCCTGTTCTGCGGCATCCCCACCTGGGACGTCGGCGAACTCCAGTACGACTGGCAGGACGTCTACGACCAACTCGACTCGGTCGACCTGACGGGCAAGAAGATCCTCTTCTTCGGCACCGGCGACCAGGCCGGCTACCCCGACACCTATCAGGACGCCATCGGCATCGTCTATAAGAAGATGCTCGAGCGCGGGGCCGTCGGCAAGCTCGGCTTCACCGACCCCTCGACCCACGAATTCGAAGCCAGCAAGGGCGTCATCGACGGCAAGTTCTGCGGCCTGGCGCTGGACGACGACTGCCAGCCCGAGCTGACCGAGGGCCGAATCAAGCAGTGGTGCGAACAGGTCAAACGCGAGCTGGGTGTCGAAGCGGCGAGCTAAGTGAGCACCATCAGATCAAGATCAAGCCTCGGCGGATCGGCCGAGGTTTTTTCTGCGCACCTGGCCAGGGGAAAGCCTTCATATCCAAGACTTTTAGTCGTGGCGTAGCCATGCCAATCAGCGGGCAGGCATCAGATATACTCCGATTATGAAAACACGCACACACTACCTGTCGCTTGGCGTTCTGGCATGCCTGTTTCTACTGCAGGTGTCCTGCGGGGATTCGTCTTCTAACTCCAGCACTTCGCCAGAAGGCTCCAGGGAAGTCATCAAGCGCGAGGGTGAACCGGACATGGTTCGCTATGACCAAGATGACGATTTGATGGTGCGGGCTATCGCTAACGCCAAGCTGACGCATATGCAGTTTGTCAAAGCCCTCGGCGAGAAGTCCACGTCCGACAGTTCCTTTGCGATCAAGAAGCCCTACCCCACGCCGGAAGAGGGGTTCGAGCATATCTGGATCAGCGATGTGTCATGGGACGGCAGCGCGTTTTCCGGAACGATCAACAACGAGCCGGTGGATACAACAGAGGTTAAGTTCGGCGAACGCGTTCAGGTCAAGCCCGATGAGCTTTCGGATTGGATGTTCGTCCGCGACGGAGTCCTGGTCGGCGGATACACGCTTCGCGTGATGTATTCAGACTTGGAGGATGCTGAAAAGCAAGCCTTCGAGCAGCAGGTCGGATTCAAAATTCCTGCAATTGATTTCTGAAACGGCTTGTCGTGAATTCATCGCGCGGTCGACCCCCGTATGCTACGCGGCGGCTTATTGACAACGTGACATCGTTGGTCGTTGTTTTTTCGACGTGCTTACTCGGCCGAGACTGGAGCTATCGCCTTGAGGATCATCTCCGCCACCTGCTTGCCCAGCATCTCGTAGCCCTTGGCGGTGTAGTGCACGTTGTCCGGTGCGGTCAGCAGTTCGTCGCGCTTGGGCTTCACGACCGCGTGCAGGTCGTTGATCTCGATGTCGTGCTTCTTCATCACCCGCGCGGCCGCGTCGAGGTACTCCTTCTCCAACTCGGCGGAGATGATCACCTCGGTCTTGAACTGATTGAGCATCGTCACCTCCGCCTCGGGGCATGCGGGCGTGGTCGTTGCCCAGATCAGTTTTGCGCCGGTTTGCTTGAGGCGCGTGACGATCTTTTCCAGCCGCTCTTCGTAGGCCTTGGGCGAGCGGTCCTCGTCCTTGTAGCGCCAGCCGTACATGTCCCAGAGCCCGAAGTTGAACTGGATCACGTCCCACTTTTCTTCGCCCAGCCACTCGTCGATCTTCTTGACGCCCGTGCCGGTCCACTCGGCGTTGCCGGCGATGCGTGAGACGCGGGCCTTACTTTCTAGCAGCTTGATGAGGGTCTTGTGGTAGCCCTGGCTGATCGAGTCGCCGATGATCAGTACGCGCGGCAGGGCCGGCTCTGCGGTAGGCTTTGCAGGCTCTTGCGCGGAAGCACTCTGCCCGACCCATACGACCAGCGTGAACAGCACGACCAAGCCGATCGCGTGATGAATCTTCTGCAAAATCATGGCGTGACTCCGTTGGTTGCTCGTGGGGGCCGATATCCATCATAGTCAGACGAGGCTTTGGCCTGGAGGGCGACATGGAACTGATCAAGGAAATCATCGACCGTGGCCGCGAGGTGCAGGACCTGCTCGAGGCCCAGTGCCACCACGAGGCGTCCTTCGCGATCGCAACCATCGAAGAGATGCTGATGCAACTGCCCGCGGGCGTCGAGGACTGGGCGCACGCGCTGCAGGACGAGTTCCGCCTGCTGGGCGAGGCCAAGCAGTGGATGGTCCGCGACCACTTTCTGGCGATCCAGAAGATCGAGCAGGCGATAGCGGGCTTCGAACGGGTCAACCGACAGGCGTCCGAGCATGAGGTCGCGCCGGAACTGCCGGAGGATGTCGGCGTCCAAGCGGCTTGAATGCACGCAGATCTGCAGGCAGTTGTCCAAACGACCCCGCAGCCTGTTCCGAGGTGAGCATGGTATGGGCATGCGTGCGTTGATCAGGGACTCCAACGAAAAAAGCGGCAGGCCGATGGGCCCGCCGCTTTCATGTCAAGTTTGATCGTTTCCGTCACGCGGGCCGCGTCAGCGTCGTCGGCGGAGGAGGGCCAGCCCGCCCATGAGTGCGAGGGCGGCGGTGCTGGGCTCTGGGATGGGGATGACGGTGATGTCGCGGATGAGGTCGCCGGTGGTGATGGTGTCGACTTCGGTCGCGACGCCGGTGTTCAGGTTGATGGTGTAGAGCTTGGAGTTGGGGCTGTTCTGAAGGGTGGCGTAGGCGATGCCGGTGGCCCCGGAGATGTCCAGGCCCAGTTCGTTGGTCAGGCCGGACACCCCGAGCGAGCCGACGGTAGAGAGCGTGCCGGCGTTGTTGGCGACGGTGACCAGGACGCCAAGGGTCGCGTCGATGCCATACTGCTGCGTCGTGGATGGCAGGGCAAAAGAATTGGTGTAGGCGATGGCAGCGATGTTGGGATTGACGCCGAAGTTGGGGTCCGCTGGGCTGTAGAACACATCCGTTTTGGCGACCGGTGCAAGATATTGCCCGGTGTTTCCGGAGATCACGCGGTTGTCGTCGGTGTCGCTGATGATCCGGGCGAACTCGCCGCCCTGGAACGCGGGGTTAAAGTCGAAGGCAAAGCTCGTGCCGGTCAGGTCCGGCGAGAACGTGCCGACGAGCGTCGCGTCGAAGGTCGTGGTGTTCAGCGTGTAGACGTTGTCCATGTCGCCCAGCAGATACACCTGGGCGTTGGAGGCCCGGTAGTCGATGGCGATCAGACGTTCGTTGGTCGCCAGGCCTTTGACCGTGCCCCCATCCAGCGAGGCGCGGGGCGAGGCGGAGTCAAAGACGGTGATGCTGTTCTGCGTGGTCAGGCCGAGAATGGTCTCGGCCAAAGCACCGCCTGCGAATGCGACGGCTGCGCAAGCGGTCATTGCGGTCATCAGTCTTGCAGTTGTCATGTTTTTCTCCAGACTTTGTAAATACGGCGCTTTCACCCTGACCCGCGCCAAAAGGTCCGGCCCTGATGCGAAGTCACACGAACAACGCAAGCGGCTCCCTTCTTAGGGGTAGCCACTAAAGGTTAGACGCAATGTAGCATGGTCACGCTGTGATCCAAAGCCTCTTCTGGCACTTTTTAACGCAATGAAAACTTATCAGGCGGCCGCAACGCCCGTAAGTCACTGTCAGAATTAAGCTAAGCGATTTATCGCTCGACCGAAGATTTATTCGGCCAGGAGCGTTTAAGCGCATTCAAGGCTCGGTAACGCACCGGTCCCAGCCGATGTGCTGATCCCCGGCGGATTGGCGTCAGAGCACCCCGGTCTCTTGGAGGATCTGCAGAATGGTCTGCCTCTCGTCCCATGGCAAATGCGTGTAGGCCGCGTCATCGTCTTCACCAGAAAGCACCGCCCGCAGCTTCGCCTTCACCGCGTCTTTAAGCAGGTCCGGCATCAGCTCAAAGGCGTGCGAGTAAACCATGTAGCTGCAGCGGTACTTGAACAGGCGGGTCGTCAGGTCAAAGTCCTTGAGCGATCGGCCGAGGCTGTCCGCCCTGCGATTCTCATTGAAACTCTGCTGAAACGACGCATCACCCACGACCGGCTCGGCAAGCGCGACCTCATCACAGAACAACAAGTGCTTGACGATCTTGTCCGTCTGCGAGCGGAGCACGCTCTGCAGCGTCTGGTAGTTGGCCGGGTCAAAGGTCTCGCCCAGGTGCTCGGCCAGTGATCGGCTGCGCGCGGTCTGTTCGTGGATGATCGACGCGCCCTGCGTCAGCAGGTTGTGCATCTGAACCTGGTGTTCGAGGACCATCAGCGCCACGATGTCGCTGGTCGGTCGCAGATAACGCGAGGTAGCGAAGTAGGGCGAGAGGTCGGTGACATTCGAGCCCTTGGCCAGGTCGATTTGTGCGTCGCCGTTGGGTAGCGCGGTGGCGGTCTGGTTGCCGCGGTGGTGGGTGTTTCCCGAGAGGCCGGTGACGTACCAGCCGCCCCAGCGCTTGGTGATGGGCGTGTCGTGGCCGACGAGTTCCGAGCCGGCGGAGGTGATGGGGAAGCCCTCGTCATCGGTAAAGACCGAGCGGATGAGGAACCCGGGCCGATCGTTGGTGCGTGACCCGCCGTGGCAGTTGAGGCACGCGTCGTCGGTCATGAGCGCTGCGCC
>JBGSTE010000312.1:0-4895 GCA_041736655.1 Phycisphaeraceae bacterium
CAGCAGCGCTGACTCATAGGCTGGGAGCTTGCCGATCCAGTAGCGACGCGCCTCTTCACCGGACTTGGGCGCGGGCCGCGTGTTCGCCTTGATCTGCGGATGGGCAGCGCCTGCGGCGGTGAGGATCCAGCCGCCCTGCTGCCGCTGGATCAGGCCCCATGACTGCAACTCGATGAGCCGTGGCTTAAACGCGCTGGACTTGACCGATCGGCCGCTGAGCGCAGCCACCTGGCCGGTCGGGGTGGGGACCGGCGAACGCGATGCGATGGGTACGATCAGGGCCAGGTGGTAGTCGGTAAGTTCGCCGACAGGAGGCTGGTTTTTATGCGACGCGGGTTTCAAGACTTCATTGAATTCTTGACGCGGAGCCTGCGCGACGTTCGTTTCGCTCATCATCTGCAACGCCGAGTTGCAAGCCGTCGCCAGCGACTTCGCGTTGTCGGCCAACACCAGCGCCTGATCGGCAAGTCCGTCCAGTAGGATCCGAGCGCCCGACCTTGCCTCACGTCTGGACTCGGCCGCAGCCCGCTCGATCGCCTCGGCATCCGCCACCGGCTCGGATCGAGAGTCGGCCAGTTGATCCTTCAGTGCCTTCACCTGTTCACGCAGCTCTTCAACCGTCTGAGCCTCGCGGTCGGCGTCGGCCCTCGCCATCGCACGCAGCTGAGGCAGCAGGTCCGCGATCGCCTTGCTCGGCTTGGCCACCGCCACCGACTGACCCGGCTCGGGGTGTGTCGTCTCGGCCAGGTCGTATGCGAACGTCACTGCTTCGGTCTGGCCGAAAGCAGGACCGCGACCGATGAACTCGCGCTTGCGTCCGATCAGTTGACCGAAGATCGAATGCTCACGCGGAGGGATGCCGGCCAGTTCAGCCGCCCGCTTTGTGTCGCTGGGCGCGGTCGGACCGATCAGCACGTTCGAGCAAAGCGCCGCGACGTTCTTGTGCAGCATTGAGAACCGCTGAGTAACCGGGATCAGACAGACGCCGCGCTTGCGGCCCCGGGTCGCCAGCTCGATCAGCGCCTCGGTTGAACAGGCCTCGCCCTGCCCGCGCTCGGGCGCGAACATCGGGCCTTCATCCAGCAGCAGATACATCTCTCCCCACAACGACCGAGGGAGGCCGATCAAGCCCTGGGCGAGATCTCGCACGAACTGGTGTCGCTCGGTCGGTCCCAGCGGCTCGAGATCCAGCACGGCCGAAACCCGCGTCTCGGCCAGCATCTTCGCCAGCGGCCGAGCGGATGAAACACCAGCCTGTACGTCGCCGCTGTCGGCCTGGACCAGCAGACGCGAGGCAACCAGCGATGATGTCTTAAGCGTTACGTCCTGCCCGTCCGTGGTCTGTCCGATTTTGATTGATTCAATCACGCCGCACTCTCCTGTTTTTTGAATAGGTCATAACGCCCGACCGTCATGGCCTCGGCCGCGTCGATCACCCCCATCACGTCGTCCTCGTCAGCACCTAACCGCAGCCACTCGCGGGCATCCTTGATCCCGATCGGGGGCTGGCAGATCCGCACCGAACGACGGGGCGAGACCAACGCCTCGGCCAGCGTCCGAGCGCCCTGCCATGTGTTGCGTGCTGCATCTGTCCCCGGCTTGTCGCGGTCGATCAAGATCACCACTTCGCGCCAGCCATAGCGGTGCGTGTTGTCGGCGACATAGAGCTGGATTGATCGGGTGCCTGACGTGTTGCTCGGCCGACCGATCGCGTCGAACCCCATATCCAGCAGCGCCGCGCAGTCGGTCGGGCCCTCGCAGATCAACAGCAATCGCTTGCCGCTGTGCCCCAGGTCTCGCGGGATGAAGATGCCATCGCCGGCGCTACCCGGCAGCGCGATCTTGTTGTTGCCGTACTCGGCGATCGCGTCCGGGTCGATCAGCCGCAGGCGTACGCCGACAGGCTTGTTGCTGGCGTCTCGCATCGGGAACGTCCATCCTCGCTGTAGGTCCGCCGGCACCGATGATCTCAGTGCCAGGCCGTTGTGTCGTGCCCACCAGCCGACACCAATCCGCTTGAGCGATGCGGCCGACAGCCCCAGTTCAGACCCGAGCGCGGCAATACGCTGCTCGCCAACTCGCTGCTCTGCGTCATCGCAGACCGCCATCCAGTCCACAGGTCGGGCGTCGCGCTTGGGCGACTTAGGCGGCAGCTTCACATCCCGGTAATCGGTGTTGTCGCCGATGCGGTGGTAGTGGGCCAGCCCGCTGCCGTCTTCTTCGACCTTGAACGCACCTTCACCGATGCGCATGCACTTGGCTGTCGTGCCATCAGCGCTGACGGTGCACCAGCCGGCCTTGCCGCAGATAACGCAGGGAGCGGATTTATTTGTCTTTCGCCAGTCGCTCACGCCAGATCCTCCCGGTAGTTCGGACCGTTCAGCGGGCGGATGCCGCCAGACTCGTGCATGCGCGAGCCGATCGTCGGCCCGACAGCTTCCATCAATCCCTCGGCCGTATCGTTGCCGATCAGCAGCGTGTAGCGGCCAAAGCCATATCGCCCATCGATGAGCGTGTTGAGCGTTCGCCGCTCATGCTCGGTATCCGCTCGCTTGTCCATTTCATCGATCACCAGCAGGGACCGGCCCGACTGTCCCGGCTCGCCCTGGAAGTCCATCAGCGTCAAGGTCTCAGTGCCGGTCTTGATCGCGTCGCGGAAGCGCATGCACAGCTCGGCGAAGCGGATGTATCGCACCGAGCCGATCCCGCAACGGACCCACTCAGCCATCACGCAGGCGGCAACTTGAGTCTTGCCTCGCCCGCGGTCGCCGATCAGCCCGACGATCGCGCCATCGGGGTGTGATCTCGGCAGCGAGATAAGCATCTGCAAGACTTGCGAGAAGCTCGATCTTGTTGGATCTGCCAGCAGCTGCTCGGCCTTGCGTGCATGTCGCGGCTGCATCCCGCGAGCGATCAGGGTTTCAATCATGGCGCTCATATCAGCTTCACCTTCGTGTCTTCGGGGTTGGCGTTCGGCTCAGGCTTGCGGCGTGAAGTCTTCTCCCGCGGCTTGTACTCGCCTGGCTTGCAGTCCTCGTTGATGCAGCGATCGATCACGCGTTGCAGGTACGTCGTCGCACCGCCCAGGTTGCGCGGCGTGGTTTGCATCGTGTCGATCGCGGCGCTGCTGGCAGCGACGATCAGCGTGTACCGCGTGTATGCCTGGTCACCGAGCGTGCAGGATTCGGGCACGGTTGCAGTCCACTGATCAAATCGATCGATCTCATGGATGCTCAGCTTTCGGCCAAGCAATCGCTCGACGGCTTCGATAGCTTGGAAGCGGGGTTGATCCGATGGCAGGTCGTCGCAGGGCTTGTCAATCTTCTCTTTGATAATCTTCTCTGGTAACGAAGATGGAGTTACGTTTGTAACGGTGTGAGCGTTACCTGCGCGGTGTTTGGCTACGCGTTTAGAAGTTCTGGCCCTGCTTTTTGAGGTCGATCCGTTGTGGTCGATGTAGTTCGGGAACATCACACCACCCCCCGGCGCGTCAGCCAGCCAACCCACGCTGCGCATCGCTGACGCAACACCGTCGTGTCTTGCAATGCGGTCAATGCGGCGATCGCTCATTCCGCCTGCGACCCCATCGTCAGCGACATGGCGATCCGCCCATGACCAGACCATCACAAGCAAGCCGATGACATATGTCTCATCGATTTCAAGTATGTCTGACATTCCAATGACCGCGGGGTCTTCTACAAGGTCTGTTCGAATTTTTATCCAACTTTCCAAGTGTGCTTCCTTGCTTGTGACGCGTGGGAACAAACCCGCATCGCGGCCGTCAAGCCGCGTGCGAGTGCATCAGTGATCATGCAGCATCGAGGGCGAGCTGCTGGTCGTCGTGGTCATCTTGCTCGGTTGTGTCCTCCGACCCGGCGTTGTTCGTGCATCGCAGCTCGGCGTCCAGGCCGGCGAACGCTTCGAGCGCCGGGCCGTTGACCGCAGTCTTCACAAAGACGACTGTGAAACTCGCGGCCTTCTTGTCGGCGGTGAACGACACACCGCCGGTTCGCGCGACGCCATAGAAGGGTTTGGGTCCCATGCCCTTGAGCGACTGTTGGCCCCCCGTCTCGCGGATCTCGAGGTCGAGCTCCGCCCCGCAGAAGGTCTTGAGCGCCCTGGCAGGCGAGACACCGACAACACCATCCTCGCCTGAGATGTCGATGGTCAGCCTGGCCGACAGGCTCTTGCCGTCGCCGCGTGTGGTGACGCTGCCGATGGTGACGGGCGTGGTCAGCTCGTAGCCCTGCTTGCCTTCAGACGGCGGTGGCAGCGGCTTTTCCTTGGGCTTGGGTTTCGCGGCCTCGGTGAGTTCGGCACGCTTATCGGCGATGGCGATCAGGATGTCGTCGATCGTGTCGCGCGGGATGCCGGCCTTGACCAACAGCTTCGGCTGCTCGCCGTTCATCGTTCGGTCGAGGAACTTGCCGACGCTGTTGATGTTGGTCTTGATCAGGACATCGAGTACGTCGGATGTGATGCCGGGCAGGTCGCCGATTGGTGTATCGGCCAACTGGTTCTCGATCGCCTGGGTTTCGGGATCGTGGTGGAGGGTGGTTGATTCTTCTGTTGCGTTTGTCATGGCGTGATGCCTCCGTGCTGGGGGTGGGGATGGTTAAAAAGCCCGCCGCGGGCGACGCTCGCCCGGTTGGACCGGCGGGGGATGTTTGGTTAGAACGTGATTGAAACGTGGCGGACTTCGCCATTGATTAGCGCGTCTGCAAGTTCGGCGACGGGCTCGAGGCTGCAGCTGAACTTGGCAAGATCGTCGATGATCTCGCTGCGAATCTTCGCGCGATGCTTCTTGTTGGCTGACCGGCGCTCCTCTTCGGCCCTGGCCTTGGCCTCGGCCTCGCGCTGCTGGCGTTTGGTTTCTTCGATAGCGCGGGCCTCGC
>JBGSTE010000338.1:0-7794 GCA_041736655.1 Phycisphaeraceae bacterium
ATGGGCGCTAAGCTCAGCACCGGCGGTCAGGTGCGGCAGGTCGCGTGCCAGGCCGTCGGACAGGTCGATCATCGCCGTCGGCCTAGTGTCGGGGTTGCCTGCAAGCTGACGCGCCAAGGTGATTCGTGGCTCAAAGTCCAGATGATGAACACGACCTAGATACGAATGCAGCGAGCCGCCAAGCATGCCGGTGACGTAGATCGCATCGCCAGGCTTTGCACCTTGACGTCGCACAGGCTTGATCCCGTCGTCCTCGGCTAGGATCGTGACGCTGATGGCCAGCGGGCCGTTGTGGATGGAGGTATCGCCACCGATGAGGGGGCAGCCATAGCTCGCCGCGGTCGATCGCACCGCATCGAGTAGTCGGCTGGCGTCGTTGCTACTCATGCCCCGAGGCAGCGCAATAGCGCAGAGGGTCGCCAGCGGCTTACCCGCCATCGCGGCCACATCCGAGAGGTTGCGTGTGACAGCCTTTCGGCCGATCTGTTCGAGCGTGGCCGAGCCGCAGTCAAAATGCACATGGTCGATGATCTGATCAACCGCGATGAGCAGTTCACGGTCGCCGATGCGAAGGCCGGCCATATCATCGCCCGGCGGGATCGTGACGCGGTCCGACAGCGAGCGGTTGTGCTCGGTGATGGCATGGATAAGTTCGAACTCTCGCATCAGGCTGGTGATTGTATGCCGATCTGCGCTGTGTATGAAATTGCTTCATGACGCCATCGATTACGGGGCGAACACGTGGCTTAATACATGTTTGTCTGCAAAAGAAAAAACCCCCACCTCTGGGCGGGGGTTGATGCGGTGTTGACTTGAGGAACACGATCAGGACACGGAGGCGTGGCCGAACTGTTCGATCATCTTGGGCCTGGGCTGGCCGTCCCAGAAGATCAGGCCAGGCTCGTTGACGCCGGCCATGAGTTCGCCGCCGGGCACGATACGGAGGGCAAACCCATGCGGGCCGCAGCCCAGGGCCCGTGCGCTGACTTCATAGCTGCTGATCGGATTGCTCTGCTTGACACAGGTCATATCGACGATACCCGGCGAGAGCAGCTTGCCCTTCTCATCGACCTGGCCGATGAGTGCCTGCACGCGGACCTCGTCCTTGGAGAGTCCGCCGAGACGAACATTCGCCTTGATGCGGATCATCTCGTCGGGTTTGAGGGTCTGCCCGGCGTTGCTGTCAACATCGACAAACGCCAGTGAAGGCCAGGCGTAGCGGAGCTTTTCCTTAAGCTGGGAACGCGCGATCGAGCCGGCCAAACCCTTGTCATTGAGTTTGCGGGCGCGGTCCAGTGCGGGCAGGTAATACTGCTCGGTGTACTGCTGCACCATGCGGTTGGTGTTGAAGAACGGGGCGAGCTCGGCGATGGACCGCTTCATCATCTGCACCCAGCGGTGCGGGATGCCGCGGGAATCTCGCTCATAGAACATCGGCACGACCTGCTTCTCCAGCAGGCTGTAGAGCGCACGCGACTCGATGTCGTCGGCGACATCGGGGTTGTCGTGCTCTTCGCGATAGCCGATGGCCCAGCCGACGTTGGTGTTGTAGGCCTCGTCCCACCAGCCATCGAGGATCGAGCAGTTGATCACGCCATTGATCGCGGCCTTCATGCCGGAGGTGCCCGAGGCCTCGAGCCCGCGTCGCGGGTTGTTGAGCCAGACGTCGCAGCCCTGCACGAGGTAGCGGCCTGAGTGGATCGAGTAGTTCTCGACAAAGACGATCTTGCCGGTCAAACCGTGGTGACGCGTGAACTGCACAATGGTCTTGATCAGTTCCTTGCCCCCGCCGTCGGCCGGGTGCGACTTGCCGGAGATGACAAACTGCACCGGACGTTCGCGGTTACCCAGGAGCGCGATGAGCCGTTCGGGGTTCCGCAGGAACAGGCTGCCGCGTTTGTAGGTTGCAAAGCGTCGTGCAAAGCCGATGGTCAGTGCTTCGGGGTCAAGGTCGTTGTCCGCGTGGCGGACCGGGCCCAGGCCGGCCGGACGCGCGGGGTCCTCACGCTTGGTGTAGGCGACCAGGCGGTGTCGGCGTTCGGTGTGGATGGTCCAGAGCGTCTCGTCGGGGATGTCGTTGACCACGCGGTAGATGTCGTGCTCGGCCGGCTTGGTCAGGCGCGTGCTCGTTCCGGTCTGCCGGTCGATCGCGTCGGCCAAGGGTCGCGAGAGCCACGACGCGGCGTGTACGCCGTTGGTGACGTGGCCGATGGGCACTTCCGCCACCGGCGTGCCGGGCCAGATACCCTGCCACATCTCGCGCGACACTTCCCCGTGCAGCGCCGATACGCCGTTGGCCCAGTCGCTGGTGCGGATCGCCAGCGTCGCCATCGAGAACGGCTCGTCCTTATTGAACACATCATCACGCCCCAGCGCCAGGAGGCCCTCCATGTCCAGCTTGAGCTTGGGGTGATAGTCCTTGAAATACTTGCGAACCATGTCAACCGGGAAGCGGTCGATACCCGCGGGCACCGGCGTGTGCGTCGTAAAGACGTGGCTGGCCATCGCGGCCTGCCGTGCTTCGTCAAAGGTCAGGCCGTGCTCATCGATCAGGTTGCGGATGCGTTCGAGCGCGAGGAAGGCAGAGTGGCCTTCATTCATGTGGCAGACATCGGGGCGGATGCCGGCCTTCAGGAGCGCGCGGACCCCGCCGATGCCCAGCACGATCTCCTGCCGGATGCGCATATCCATGTCCCCGCCGTAGAGTTGGCCGGTGATCATGCGGTCGTGGTCTTCGTTCTCCGGCACATCGGTGTCCAGGAGGAACAGGCGGATGCGCCCGACGGTTGCTTCCCAGAGCGCAACGGTGACATCGCGCTTAGGCAGTTGCACCGCCACCTTGATCTGCTGGCCGTCGTCTCCGAGCACGGGCCGAACGGGCATCTGATTGAAATCCAGGTCGGGCAAGTACTCCATCTGCCAGCCATCGGGCGAGAGGAACTGCTGGAAGTAGCCGTGCCGGTAGAGCAGGCCGACGGCCACGAGGGGCAGGCCCAACTCGCTGGCGGACTTGAGGTGATCGCCCGCGAGGATGCCCAGGCCGCCGGAGTAGATCTGGAAACACTCGGTGATGCCAAACTCGGCGCAGAAGTAGGCGAAGGTTGCTTGACCGGCGCGCTGGCCGTGCGACTCGCTGAACCAGCCGGTGCGTTCGCGGTGCCGCGTCATGCGGTCGCAGACGGCGCGCATGGCGTCGATGAACGCCTGATCGTCAGCCAACTCGTTGAGGCGCTGCTGAGAGATCAGCGCGAGCATCTGGATCGGGTTGTGCCGGGTCTTTCGCCACAGCTCGCGATCGATGCGGATGAACAAGTCGATCGCATCGTTGTGCCAGGACCACCAGAGGTTGCGCGCCAGGTGCGCCAACGGCTCGAGCGGTGCGGGGATGACGGGTGCGACTTGGAAACGACGGATTAGGGCCAGGTCGGGGCGGGTCATAATTCAGCCTGAGAGGATGAGAAAACGAAGGCGCAGGACCGCACCAAGTGTATCGGTGCGCCGTGCGGGGTACCAGCAGTGCCTGTCAAGAATGACAGGCAAGCGCCGATAAAATCATCATTTGATGCCCTGATCCGCCTTGACGCTCAGCGCCGCGGCCACCAGCGACTCCAGCCGTGACAGCGAACGGTCGGCCTGGGCCCGGAAGAGGTTGTAGGGGAAAAGCGTGATCAAGGCGATCGCGATGCCCGCCGCCGTGGTGATCAAAGCCTCGCCGATGTTGCCGCCGAGGGTATTGAGGTCCAGGTCCGCGCGGTTTCCCAAGAGTTCGAGTTGGCTGAAGGCACCGATGATGCCGAAGACCGTGCCGAGGATGCCGAGCATCGGCGCGGCGGTGATGATGGTCGAGAGCATGGGCAGGAACCTCTCGAGCCGGGCCCGCTGGTGCTCGATGGCGTCGACGGCGGCGGACTCGGTGGCGGGTTCATCAAGCAGGCGCGAGACCGCGTTGCCGTAGATGCTGGTATCCGAAGCGGCTTGGCGTTTAGCATCCTCCAGGCGACCAAGTCGCAGGAGTTTACCCATGTGTGAGACGCGCTCAAGCCGGGTCGGGGTGTTGGTGAACACAAAGAAGAACGTGCGTTCAAGGATGAGCGTCACCGCGATCACGCTCACCGCCAGCAGCGGCCACATGACCACGCCGCCACGGTCCATGAGATCGGTGAAGCTGAATGCGGCGAGGGTGTGCATGGTGGGATTTTAGCTTTTGTACGTTCGCGAATCACAACCGTGGGACAAACACTCCTGTCTGCCGCCGGCCGTAGGCCGGATATCGCCACACATTCTCGACTGCGTCCAGAGGCCGACGGGAATGTCTGCCCCACTTAATCAATCCATTAAACCGGCATCGCATCCATCATCGCGATCGCTTTCAGGGCGATATCGTCGGCGCTCAGGCCGCAATATTTCAGCAGATCCGCCTCGGTCTTGCCGGACTTGGGGATCTTCCTGACGAACATCTGCTCGACCGTGAAGCCGTCGCCGCTGCGTGCGACGGTGCTGGCGATGTGGGCACCGATGCCGTTGCCGTAGTTGTCTTCGACCGTGAGCACCAGCCCGTTACACGTGTTGGCCAGGTCGAGGATCGCGTCTTCGTCGTACGGCAGCGAGTACAGGTCGACGATCGTCGGCTCGATGTGGTGCTGGTCAAGCTGGTCAAGCGCTTTATTGACTTCGTGAACCATGTAGCCGCTGGCGATGATGAGGATGTCCTTACCTTCCATGAGGACCTGGTGGCCGCCGAGCTGGAACTCTTCTTCGGGCGAGTAGAGGAACTCGGTCTCGGGCCGAAGCGTGCGGAGGTAGACGCTGCCGTCGTGCTCAGCAGCGAGGCAGGTCAGGGCATAGGCTGAGTACGCATCCGAAGGTGTGAGCACGTAGAAACCGGGCTTGCCGGTGGCGTTGTGCGTCATCGTGGCAAAGGAGGAGAACCACGCGACATCGGGCAGGGCCATCTGCGAAGGGCCGTCAGCGCCGAGCGTGATGCCCGCGTGGCTGCCAGCGATCTTGAGCTGGCAGCCGGAGTTAATCGCCATCTCGATCTGGTCGTACGCACGGGTGACAAACTTGGCGAAGGTCGAGCAGAAGGGAACCTTGCCCCCCGCCGCCAGTCCCGCCGCGACGCTGAACATGTTCTGCTCGGCGATGCGGCACTCGAAGAAGCGGCCGGCCAACTCACTATCGGTGACAAACTGCTGCGCGAAGGTCGAGTTGTTGACGTCCGCATCAAGCGCAACGACGTTGGGGAACGCGTGACCGATTGCACGCAGCGCCACGCCGTAGGCCTTGCGCGTCGCGAACTTGCCGGAGGCGAGCGCCTTCTCCTGGCCAAAGCGGTTCATCGCCTGCTCAAAACCCATGGGTTTTACCTTGGATTTCGCTTCCCGCGGCGGGCGTGGCGACATCATCGCAATCTTCAGCGCTGTGTCGGCAATCGCGCCAAGCGACTTGGCCGTGGCGTCCAGCTCAGCGAGCACATCCTTGAGCGCTTCGCCGCTGACGGACGTGCCGTGATGGCCGTTGCCCTGCTGCGAGGCGGCGCCCCAGCCCTTGACCGTCTTCGCGACGATCGCCACGGGCTTGTCCTGCGAGTTGATCGCTTGCGTGTGCTCGGCCAGGGCCTGAGCGATGGCGCTGCCCTTGTGGCCGTCGATGACGATGGCCTTAAAACCCGCGGCTTCGAGTTTCTTCGCGGTCGTCTCCCAGTTCTGCTGCGGGCTGACCTGCTGCGTCTGTGCGAAAGCATTGCAGTTGAAGATCGGGCACACCGCCCTGAGGTCGTGGTCGCGGAGGAAATCGATCGCTTCCCAGATTTGTCCCTCGCGCGATTCGCCGTCGCCGATGATGCAGAACACGCGCTTGTCGTAGTTGTCCAGCCTTGCCGCCAGCGCCAAGCCGGCGGCGGTGCTCAGGCCCTGCCCCAGCGAGCCGGTCGCGGTGTCAAAGAAGGGGAAGCCCTCGATGGGGTTGGGGTGACCATCGATGGGCGAGTCGATCGATCGCAACGTCTTGGCGATGTCCAGCGTCAGCGGCTTGAGGCTGTTCTTGTCTTTGCCAAAGTGCACGCCCAGGTCTGCACAAGCGGCATAGACGATCGGCACGGCGTGCCCTTCGGAAAGGACAAGCCGGTCGGCCGAGGAGTGCATCGGGTTGGTCGGCTCGTAGCGCATGTGCTGGTACATCAGCACGCTGACGAGATGGGCCAGTGAAGCGGCGGTCGAGGGATGGCCCGAGCCGGCGGCGCCGGTGATCTCGTAAGCCAGCTTGGTCAGCCGTACGGCCTTGGCGTGGATCGTTGAATCAAACGACATGGCGGATCCTTCCTGTTGTTGGATATCGGGTTTCGCTTGGCCGAGTCCCGGACGCTTCGGCGGGCTGAACATCATAGCCCACAACGCCCATCAAAACAGGGCATCGCTCCGCGGTCAGCCTTGGATACGATATTTTACTCTTCCAACAGGTCCGGCGGGCTCTCGGATTCGATTTGAGTCAGACGTTGTTGAAGAGGCTCGGGCAGCGCGTTTCGAACAGTCTGTGTAATCAGCCCGACGCTGCTTAAATCTATCAGGTGGGCTCGGTCATGATAGCGATCGGCCACGAGTTTCATCTGGATCAGTGCGGCCAGATCAAGCACACTTAGTCCGTCAGAGGACCGAACAGTCCGGTCCAGCGAGGGTGCGGGTGTGAGGTTTGACGGCCATACCTTCATATCCGACCAGAAGAGATGCACTCCGGATTTTTTATCAGGCCTTTCCGGGTCCAGAAAGAGTGTCATCCGACGTAGATCGACCCGCGTCAAACCGATCGACTCCAAAACAAGCGTGATCCGGTCGATATCTGCGCGATCCACCAGCAAATCAACGTCTTTGGTCGTACGAACTGCTTCAGGGTCTACACTCCCAACCCAGATCGCCACTGCGTTGCCACCGATGACCGCGTAGGGGATCGAAGCGCGATCCAACGCCTCGGCCGTGCGACGCAATAAACGCTCAACGCGATCAACCGCCATCGTGTGCTCCGAAAAATTTGAACGGATCATGGCGTAACTCCGATTCCGTTCGGTGCCGCGCCCGGCCCAAAGCAGATCGCGTTCTTACCCTGACGCTTGGACTGAATGGCCATCGCATCGGCGCGGGCCAGCAGTTCGTCGGGCGTTCGGCCGTCCCACGGGAAACCCGCCAGGCCGCCGCTGACGGTCAGTCGGCCGACCGCCTCTTCGCCGAGCTTGGGGAAGCGGTGTTCGCAGATGGCTTTCTGAAATCGCCTGGCGATGCCGATGACGTTGTCCGGGTGCTGACTGCCCAGGTGACGCGGCTCACCCTTGTCCCAGAAGACCACCGCGAACTCGTCGCCGCCGATGCGCGCCACCACGTCGTGCTCACGGACGAGCGACTGGATGAGCTTCGCGGTCGAGCGTAGGATCTCATCGCCCGCGGGGTGGCCGTAGTTGTCGTTGTAGATCTTGAAGTTATCGATATCGAAGACCAGGAGCGTGACCTGCTGTCGGCCCTGCCCGGCGTGCTCGATGACGCGCGACAGGAATCGGTCGAAGTATCGCCGGTTCCACAGGCCCGTCAGTTCGTCGCGCATCGCCATCGCGTACAACTCAGACTGCCGGCGGTCCAGCGCCACCCACCGCGCCAGCCACGCCGACCACGAACCCAGCGCCCGCACATCCGCGCCCGGCGCGGACAACACGCCATACACCCGGCCGGCATAGGCCACATCCACCGCGTTGCCGGGCCGGGTTGCTTCCGCGCTGATGGGGACGAACTCGGCTTCCGTCAGTTGTGATTG
>JBGSTE010000397.1:0-4400 GCA_041736655.1 Phycisphaeraceae bacterium
CGCGTTTAGGCATGGAGGTAGTTTATGGATAATTGATCATTGATGATTGATGTGGTGAGACACCACTGGAATCAATCATCGATCAACGATCACCCCGGCGGCAGGTCGCCAGGGTCGATGGCGTCGTTGTCGCGGGCCATGTCGGTGATGCGGACCAGTCCGCTGCGGGTGGTGCGTCGCGTGCCGTCGCCGGAGTTGCCGCGGGGCATAGCGATGACACCGGTGCGTGCCAGTTCGATCAGGCCAAAGGGCTTGACCTGCTCGACGAAGGCCTCGAGTTTTTCCTCGGTCCCGCCCAGTTCAAGCATCATGCGGTCGTGCGAGAGGTCGACGATGTTGGCGCGGAAGATCTGCGCGACCTGCATCACGGCCGACCGGTAGGCTGTGGGGTTCTCGCCCTCGCGGGTGTTGATCTGCACGATGACCAGGTCGCGCTCGACGTAGGGCACGTCCTGATAGTCGACGACCTTGACGACGGGCACGAGCTTCTGAAGCTGCTTGCGGACCTGTTCGAGCACGCCGTCGCCGCCGATGACGACGATGGTCATGCGCGACAGTTCGGGGTTCTCGGTTCGGCCGACGACGAGCGAGTCGATATTGAACCCGCGGGCGGCGAACATACCGGCGACCTGGGCCAGGACGCCCGGCTCGTTGGTGACCAGGGCGGCGATGACGTGTCGCATGACGTGTGTGGCTTGGGCTTGCATGGTCGGCATGATAGTGTCTGTTTGCCGGGCTGCCGAAAACGACGCCGGCCTGACACGCCAATGAGCGAAATCGGCCCCTTGCGAGCGTGCCCGCCGAGCCTGCAGAACTTGTGGAAAGACGCGGACTGGACGACTGATACGCTGCGGCCCGAAGGCCAGAACCAATCACGCCGCTGACCTGTACGAACCGCGTCTTTTATAAGTATCTACTAAATATAGACTTGCAATCTGCGTCTTTGCTATCTTGAAAAAATGGCTGATTCGACTTTCCCCCTTCATCGCAGATTCAGCCGGGCGGATTGCCCGCAAGGCATTGTGGATGAATCCCGGAGAAAGCCCCGAGCCGAAAACGTGTCGTAACGGTTTATAAACGCGCGGCTTACTCGAATCTGACGCGACGACTGCTGCTCTTTTAGTGGATAAACCGTACCCTGCCAAAGTCAGGGAAGACCCCCTTGGCCTGCGGGGATGACCCGTGCGGCGCGGGGTAGTAGACCATAAAAGCCCGGCCAACCAACAGGCTCCTTGGCACGACGCCCGGGCGATCGTCACCATCAAAATATCGCAGGGCAACCCACCCATCGACATCGCTCCAACCGCGGCTGTCCTTGCTGGCCGGTTGGTTGTCGCCGAGCACGAACATCTCCGCGTCATGGTCGGCACTGGCCGAGCGCAGGTCCATCGGTGTCGGGCCCAGGTCGATCTTCCCCTCGCCACTTCGCCTGCCTTCCGCTCGGGCAAAGCCGTAGGCGTTGTAACGATCCGGGAAGTGGTAGAGGTCACGATCCAGTTCGACTCGGCGAAGTTCGACCGGGCCGTCGGAGGAAAGCTTGATGCGGATATCCGGCAAGGCCTGCTGTCGCGGCCGCTGGGCGATCTGCTGCCAAGTGAGGTCAAAGCGTCTGACCAGGACGCGCTTGTCGTTGATCCAGACGCTCGCTTCATCATCGACAAGCCAAAGCTCGACATCGGTCGCGATGCCGGGCTTGAGCCGGGGCAGGTTGCTGACTTGAGCGAGCGTGCGTGGCTGACCCTCGGCCGGGCTGGCGATCAGGGAGACAACGCCATCGGTCGTGATCGAAGCGGTCAGGGTCTCGATGCCCAGGTCCGGGCGGTCGAGCCTTGCGGTGGTCGAGAGGTTGAGCGTGGCCTTGTCGGTGCTGGGCGAAAAGGCGCAGGCGAGGCGGATATCCTCGATGGGCTGTCGGTCCTGCATGGAACCGCTGCTGTGGTTGTAGGGGTACTTGGTTCGATGTTCGTCGTACTGCGTGGTGCCGTAGGGCCCGGCCATCTCGAACTGGATTTCGCCATCCCCGCCGGCAAAGCGGTAGACCCGGCTGGGGCTGCGGTCCGTGCCCAGGTCCCATTGCCCGGCGGTGACTTGCCAGGGCACGCGCCAGGCATGTCGGACATCGCGGCCGGGGCCTGTAGATCGGCCGTCTTCGATGGGCACGAACTGGCTGTAGTAAACCGGCTGCCAGACCGAACGCTGGATGGATTGCCAGTGACGATTCGTTGCCGGGTCGGTCTTGCGAGCGATGACGAAGTCATCGGTCCCGTACGGCGCGACAAACACGTTGCCTTCGAGGAGGCACACGCGTTCGCCGGGCAGGGCGACCAGGCGCTTGATGAAGTTGGTGCGTGGGGCGGGCTCGCCGCCGATGGGCTCGTCCTGGGGCGCTTTGAAGACGATCACGTCCCATCGCGAGGGCTCGAAGACGTGATACGAAAACTTGTCGACGAGGATCCGGTCGCCCGAGCGGACCTTGGTGCCTACACCTGCGAAGACCAGGTAGTTGCACATCGGGCACTGGGCCTGACGCGTGCTGTTAAGCGATCGGCCCTCCGCCACTTCGCTGGGGTCGATGCCGATGTCAAAGTCGTAACCGCACGACGGGCAGTCCATCTGTAAGTGAGCGCCCAGCAGCGTCGGCGCCATTGAGCCGGTGGGGATGATGAAGGGCTCAACGATAAACGCCCTGAAAACAAAGGCGAGGATGAAGGCGATCACGATCGACTCGATCGTCTCCTTGACGGTCTCATCGGTCGTAGGCTCGCGCTCTCGCCTTGGCGCCGGCAGCGCGACAGGCTTGGCCGGGAACTGGGCCAAAGGCTCTGGCAAGGGCTCGGGTTGTTGGATCGCGTCGTTCAAGGGGTTGACGGATTCTAGCGATATTGTCCGATGCGTTTGCCTCAGGCAGGGACAGGCGTGATAATGCGGCCTCGCTCGATCACACAACGTATTCGCTTTCATCGGACCCCTCATGATTCCTGCCCAACTCTTTGTGAGCCTCTGCGTCATCCTGGTCGTGGTCCACGCGATCCTCGGTGCGACGGCTTACCTGATCTTTCTGGAACGCAAGGTCGCCTCGTGGGCGCAGGACCGCATCGGACCCAACCGCGTGGGCTTCGGCATGCTCGTCGCGGTGGACGGTTTACTCGACAAGATCGGGCTTGGCTGGCTCTATAAAAAATCCTTCGGCGGTTTTGGTCAGGCGCTGGCCGACGGCATCAAGCTGCTCTTGAAGGAAGACTACACGCCGCCGCATGTCGATCGCCTGCTCTTTTTCCTTGGGCCGGTGCTGGTGGTCATCCCCGCGCTGATCGGCTGGGCGGTGATCCCTTGGGGCGGGACGTGGGAGTTCCCGGGCATCTACCTCTTCGGAACGCAGTGGGTCGAGGCCGGCCGTGCGGTCGTCGCCGTCGCTCCGATCAACATCGGTGTCGTCTACCTCCTGGCCATCGGCTCGGTCGCGGTCTACGGCCTGGTGCTCGGCGCTTACGCCTCCAACAACAAGTACGCGTTCCTCGGTGGCCTGCGCGCTACCGCGCAGATGCTCAGCTACGAGATCCCCATGGGCATCTGCGTCCTCATCATGATCCTCTTCTACCAGTCCACCGACGCGGGCTTCATGAGTAACAGCCAGGCCTCGTCGCTGGGTGTAGGCACGTGGGGACTCTTTGCGCATCCGCTTTTGGCGATCATCTTCTTCATCTGCATTCTTGCTGAGGCCAACCGCGCACCGTTTGACTTAGCCGAGGCCGAGCAGGAACTCGTCGGCGGCTTCCACACCGAATACTCGTCGATGAAGTGGGCGTTGTTTTTCCTGGGCGAATACATGCACATGATCACCGGCTGCGCGTTTTTCGCGGTGCTCTTCCTCGGCGGCTGGGACATCCTGCCGTTCTTCAATGAGACGCCGCTGATCGCCGGCAAAGAGGGCTGGCTGGCCGGCACGCTCGGCGGCCTGCTGCTGGTCCTCCTGAAGTTCGGCGTCTTTTCCGGCAAGGTCTTTTTCCTCTTGTTCGTCCAGATGTGGGTGCGATGGACCCTGCCGCGATTTCGCTTTGACCAGCTCATGAAACTCGCCTGGCGCGGGCTCATCCCGCTGATGATCGTCATGCTCGTCGTCGTCGGCCTGATGACCTGGCTGGGTAAGTCGCACCCCTGGCTCACGCAGTGGTGGGCGTTTGCGATCGTCAACATCGTGGTCGCGGTCGCCGCGGCCGTGATCAGCCCGATGCTGCCCACCGGCCCGCCGGTGAACCGCAAGGTCCCCCTGGCCGGCTCGCGATTTAGCCCGGCGAACGAAGCGGGCCATTGACCTGGCCACAGGGCAAAAGCATTTTCAATTCCAACGGGAGGGCGAGGCTCCTGCCGAGCCGAACAAGTCGCAGAAGATTCGCGGCTCG
>JBGSTE010000412.1:0-5745 GCA_041736655.1 Phycisphaeraceae bacterium
CGACACGCACGGGACGCTGCGCGTCGCCCGCTAAGCGTCGAATTACCAGTCAACCTAGAACGGCCCGCGCATCGGGTTGACCACCACGTTGTCGTGGCCGCACACGATCATGTCCGCGACCTCGATGATCTCCTGGAAAGACGTCTGCGCCTGCTCAACATCGAAGCAGCCCTTGAGCATCCGACCGTGCTCCAGGTGCTCGATCGTCGGCACCGCGTCACCGGCGATCACCGTCGTCGTGCGGTGCTGACTTAAGAGTAGGCCACACGTGCCCGGCGTGTAGCCCGGCGAAGGAAACAGGTCGACGTGATCGGCCAGCGAATCGGGCGCAGCCTTGCACTTCTGCAGGATCGCGATCTCCTGACGCAAGAGTTCACGCACCTCCTCGTCGCCTTCTTCCTGTTCAAAACGCGCGAGCAATTGTTGGCCGACGACTTCGCGTTCCTGCTCGCCGATCCACCAGTTGGCGTTGGGAAATCCGCTGAGCCCGTAGCGGTGCGCGGGGCGGAAGTTGGTCAGGAAGACATCGGTGATATCGCTGGGCGACAGCCCGCTGCGCTCGGCCAGTCGCGGCACAAGCACCTGCGCGGGCAGGGCGGGATCAACGATGATGCACGCCTTGCCGCTGCGGATCAGCGTCGTCGTCGCATGGGCGGTCCTTGCCGGGCCTTGTTTTTCCCACAATTCGTTGACGCTGAGCGAGCCGATGCTGATGATGCGATAGTCCATGGAGGTGCGATGTTCGATGTGCGATGTTCGATGTGTCACGATGACATCCGAACGCGATCTATATAACTAACACTTTAACACAACAAAGCAACATCTTGCTGCTACGGCTGATACCGTGAACCTCGCACATCGCACCTCGCACATCGCACTATTCCCCGGTCAGATGGTCGACGTGCTTCCAGGGCAGCGTGCCGCCGAGTTGTTTCTTTTTCTCTTTGAGTCGCAGCAGTACGTTCGCCGGCAGCAGAGGGTGCAGTCGGTCGATCTCGCCGCCGGCGGCGATCTGTTTGATAAGTGTCGAGCTGGTGAAGCCGTACGCCTCGCCGGACATGACGAAGACGGTCTCGATCTCGGCGATGGCGCGGTTGGTCAGCGCGAGCTGGAACTCGAAGTTCAGGTCGGTGACGTTGCGGAGCCCGCGGAGGATGGCGGTCGCGCCGATCTGTCGGGCGAAGTCGACGGTCAGGCCCTCGAAGGTCGCGACCTCGACCTGCGGTCCGCAGTGCTGGGCGACGAGTTCGCCGATGATCTGCCGGCGTTCATCGAGCGAGAAGATCGCGCGTTTGGCGGGGTTGGTGCCGATGGCGACGATGAGCCGATCAAACAGGGACTGTCCCCTTTTGATGATGTCCAGATGGCCATTGGTGATCGGGTCGAAGGTGCCGGGGAACAGGCCGATCTTAGGTTGTCGGGGTTCGTTAGCGGGCATGGGCGCGAGTATAGGCGATGGACTGCGGAACCGCGCGGCGCAAAGAAAAGCCCCGCATCGCTGCGGGGCATCCCCTTGCTAGCTCGTGCGTTTTGCACGGGTCGATTTACTGAGGCGGGGTGAGCTGTGCCCGGCCGATGACCAGGCCGTCTTCACCGGTCCAGACCTGCATCTTCATCAGCGAGTACTGCTGGAACATCTGCACGATGTCCATGAGCGTCTCGGTGTCGACAGGCTGTTCGCCTTCGCCGGCGAGGGCGTCGGGCAGGCCCTTTTCGTCGAGCATCTTGACCCAGGAGAGCATGAGTGGGCCGAACTTGTCAGGCCGGGCGGTCATTGCGAGCTCGGGTGTCTGGGCCAGGCGGTGGGCCGGGCCTTCGACGGCGATGCGCATCGCCTTGCCGCCGGCGTTGGCGTCGACGCACTGCTTGAAGAACACTTCCTGCGTGCAGATGATGAAGTAGTCGCCGACCTGGCCGTAGACGATCTGCATCGGCGCGATCTCGGGGAACTCGATGCCGATGGCGATGGACTTACCCAGCTCGGCGACCTGGAAGGAGGAGCCCTTGTAGGTTTCGCTGCGCTGCGGGACCGGGCCGGCCTTGAACTCGGCGACGGCGAAGTTGGCGATCAGCATCAGGCCGTCGATCATGCCCTTGAGGTCGGCCGCCACCGTGTCGTCGTTCATCTTCATCGCCAGGCCCATCACCGGCAACTCGACGGAGACCTTCGGGTCCACCGCGTCACCAGCGACCGAGCCCATGAACAGCAGCGTCGGCGGATCGAGCTTGGGCATGATGTCCTTGACGAAGGACTTGCCACGCAAGAGCGGATCAAGCCCGGCAAGCTGCTGGCTCATTTCTTCGTTGGCGACAAGATTAAAGGACAGGGCTGCGATCGTGTCCGTCGGCAGCGGGCCGAACTCAGCGACGGTTGTTTCGCCAAGCATGCCCATGAGTTCGTCAAAGTCCGGCGAAGTGCCCAGGTAGGTAGCGTCCAGGCCCTTGCCCTGACGGACCACGCCCAGCGCGTGCTGTGAATCTTCGCTCTCGTTGACGAGCATGGTCATGCTGCGGTCGGCCGGCAGTTCGCGAGTCCACTTCTTGTAGAACTCGGTGTCGGCCAGGCGCGGCGCACCGGGGGCCTGCGACAGGATGTCGGTCAGCAGCTTGGCGCTGTTGAGGTCGCAGAGGGCGACCCACTTGTCCATCATGACGAAGATGCCGTTGCCATCGGGCCCGATGTACTGCGGGAAACCGGCGATCTCACCGTTGCGTTCGAGCGCGAGGCTGTCGATCGCGTGGTTGCGGTTGGCCTCGGTCACTTCGGTGAAGATGACGCCCGGCGCGCCGTCGCCGCCTTCGCTGAGGACGACGACGTCCCCGCCGAAGTAGGCCTGCATGAACTGGTCGAGATTCATGCCCAGGGCCGCGAGCAGGTCGCCCGAGCCTTCCTGGGTCTGGATCTTCTCACGCATCTTTTCGCCCAGCGGGCCCTGCGTGAGATCGCCGAACCACTCGGCGGGCTTGTTGATGTGGATGAAGACCGCGGTGTCGGCCGGCGCGAGCTGTGCGGGCGATTGGGCGGCCGAAGGCAGGCCCAGCGCCAGCGTGAGCAGCAGCGCCCACGCGACGATCAAACGATGTGACTTGAGCAAACGTGTCATGTCTGGATTCCCCATTTGGTGATGAATAAAACGGTTTGTATCCCAAAGAACGCAAAAACCACGAAGCGACGTGACTGCGCCGCGAAAACGATCTCGATCTCACGCCCGGCTCTGCTCGTTGTCGGGTTTAAGCGGCGACAAGAAGCCCTTGAGGTCCGGCACCGGTGCGTCCATCCACTGGATCAGCCGTTCAACTCGTAGGTTGGCCGGCGTCTGTCGTACGGTCGCGGTCAGGTTGGAGGCGGGCTGGGTCATGGTGGTGCGGGTCTGGGCGATCAGGGCCCCGAGCTTGACTTTTGAAGCTTCGCCCTTGACTACCCGCGTATCCCTGCCGGGTTGCAGGCTGTCTGGTTGATTCGGGGCCGGCGCGGGATTGCCGTTCGTGGCGATCGTCTGGCCATCGGTCCCGTTCGCCTGGTCCTGATTAGTCAGCACGTACCAGCCGACCAGTGCGGTCAGCAGCAGTGCCGCGGCGGCGGCATAAGACACCGCGCCAAAGCCGATGCGACCCACAACGGCCGGTCGAGCTTGCTCATTCATGTGCCGAGCCAGCACGCCCTGCACGAACGCGTCTTCGCTGCGCATGAGGTCTGGCTCACGCTCAGCGAGCAGGGCGGTCCACTCTTTTTCAAACGCATCGAGCGGGGCGGGGTCATCATGCGTCACGGGGTTGTGCTTATTCATGGCAGTAGTCTCTGGGCCTGGGGCTCGAGCAGTTCTTTCATCCTTTGCCGGCCGCGGTGAAGGTGGCTCTTGACCGTGCCGATGGGCATCTCCAGCAAGCCCGCGATCTGTTCCAGCGGTAGGCCCTGCTGGTAGTGCATCGCGATGGTCACACGCTGCGGCTCGGTCAGTTGCCGCATCGCATCATGCAGCGCCAGGCGGGTCAGCTCGTGCTGTTCTTCCTGCTCAATCTGTCGGCCGGGGCGGTCAGCTTGGTCACCGGGCAACTGGCACAACTCGATGCCGGGCTCGGTTCGTCGTCGGCGGGCCTTGTCGCCGTGGTTGATCGAGAGCCGGCGGGCGATGGTCAGCAGCCAGCCCCGCATCGGGTACTTCGGGTCAAATCGGCCGGCGTGTTTGAGCGCTCGCAGGAAGGTCTCCTGCGCTAAATCCTCCACCGCCTGCCGGTCGTAGCACACCGCCCGCAAAAAGCCGCGGACCGAGGCCTGGTGTCGGCGGACCAGCTCCTGAGCGGCCGTGATATCACCGGACGCGACACGGGCAGCAAGCTGGCCCTCATCGCTGTCCTGGATCACGACCACGCTGGCGGACAAGGCCGTCACACGTGGATCTACCGGTTTGTCGACGGCAGGTTGCATGGCATCAACCCTTTTCCGGGATCGGCTTGCCGGGCTTATCGGCCCCACGGCGGGCCTTGAAAAACGCCTGCAATACCGCCAGACACTCGTCCGCCAGCACGCCGCCCTGCCAGGCGACGCGGTGATTAAACGCCGGGGTATCCAGCAGGTGGTGCAGGGTTGTCACGCAGCCCATCTTCGGGTCGCTGATGCCAAAGACCACCGCCTCCAGCCGGCTGTTGACCAAAGCCCCGGCACACATCGGGCAGGGCTCAAGCGTCACCGCCAGCCGACAACCGTCCAGCCGCCAGGTGCCGAGTTTTTTGGCCGCCTCACGCAGGGCGATCAACTCGGCATGAGCGGTGGGGTCGGCCCAGGTCTCACGCATGTTGTGGGCTTGCGCGAGGACTTCATCGCCACGGTAGACGACGGCACCGATGGGGACTTCGCCGGCCGCTGAAGCGGCCTGGGCCTGTTTCAATGCCAGGCGCATCATCTGCGTGTCCAGTTCAGTCGCGTCCATATCACCAGTCTAAGGCCCGTACCGATAGGATGACAGCATGAAGGTCGTGATTGCGCCAGACAGCTTCAAGGACGCATTACCAGCGGGGGCGGCCTCGTTTCACATCGCCAACGGTCTGCGCTGCGTCTTGTCCGATGTCGCGATTGATTTTTGCCCGGTTGCTGACGGCGGCGAAGGGTTTGCTTCGATCATCGCGCAGGGTTCGCCCCATCCCGTGCAAACACACACCGTTGCAACGGTCGATCCGCTGGGTCGAGCGATGAAGTCGAGTTGGGTGTTGCTGGCAGGGCCCGATGGACGGCGAACGGCCGTGATCGAGCTTGCCGCCGCATCCGGGCTCGAATGGCTTGAACCCCATGAGCGCCAAGCGACGCGCACCTCGACGTTCGGCACCGGCCTGCTGATCCGCGAGGCGCTTAACAAAACCTCCGACCAACTGCTGCTTGGCATCGGCGGAAGCGCCACCAACGACGCGGGCTGCGGCATCGCTCAGGCGCTCGGCGTCTTGTTTTACGATAAGCAGCAACAGCCGATGACCCACCCCATCACCGGCGGCGATCTTCAACGCATCGCGCGTATCGCAACGGATCGAGTCGACGAACGAGTGAAACACTGTCAACTGCACGTGGCCTGCGATGTCGAGAACCCGCTGACTGGGCCGCGCGGGGCCGCTCATGTCTACAGCCCGCAAAAAGGCGCGACACCGCAGCAGGTCAAGCAGCTTGACGCGGGCCTGCGACATGTCGCTAAACTCTGGCGTGAGCAACTGGGCATCGATGTCGAACACATGCCCGGGGCCGGCGCGGCCGGTGGCGTC
>JBGSTE010000448.1:0-2214 GCA_041736655.1 Phycisphaeraceae bacterium
GCCGGTTCCAGGCCCAGCTCCGCGACGCGCTGGACCGCCGTTCACGCCTGCCCAACCCGATGCGCCGCGTGCTGGACATCCGCGGCAATGAACAGGTCCGTGTGCGCGACGGGCAGTTTTCGTTCCGGCCTCAGCAGCTCAACGAGAACATCCTCTTCCACGACCACAACAACCGTGACCTGGAACGCACGATGCAGGACCTGGTTGAGAACACGCTGGCGCACCGCACGAGCATCGAGCTTCTTAAGAGCGAGTTCGACATCCTCAAGACGGCGATCCGCGAGCGGGTGTAGCGGGCGGTTGACCTTTCGCTGCTAGCCATTAGCCAGCGAAGGCGGAACCTTGAAACAGCTAATGGCTAACGGCTAACCGCCAAAGGCTCACCATGTTCGGATCGCTGGACACCTCGACTTCCGCACTCGTCGCGCAGCGGACGCGCGCTCTGGCGATCTCCGCGAACATCGCCAACCAGAACGCCAACTTCGACGCCAACGGAGACAACAACCCGTTCCAGCGCCGCATCGTCGTCTTCGCGCCCGGCGACCCGGCGAACAACAACCCCCACGGCGTGCACGTCCGCGAGATCCTGCTGGACCCCAAGTTCCAGCTCAAGTACGACCCGACCCACCCGGCCGCTGACGCCAACGGCTACATCCGCTCGACGAACGTCGATTCGATGATGGAACAGGTCAACATGCTCGAAACATCACGCGCCTACGAAGCAAACATTGCGGCCGCGGAGGCCACCAAGTCGATGATCCAGACATCGCTGCGCCTCCTGGCGTAGCTTGTGACGTTGGCGCACGCATGGACATGCGAACAGATTCACTGACATGACCGACCCGCTTGGTCTCATCCCGACGCAAGGCCTCACCCCCGGACAGGGTGTGAACCTGCATCGCGCGCAGAAGCCCATCGAGGGCCCGGGCTTTAAGCAGGTCCTCATGCAGAACCTGCAGGAAGTCAACCGCCTGCAACAGGAAGCGGAGAAGGCGATCATCGACCTGGAGACCGGCATCAACAAGGACCCGGCCATGGCGAACATGGCCAAGGCCAAGGCGGACATCGCCTTCGAGATGCTGCTTCAAGTGCGAAACAAGCTGATGGACGCATACGAGGAGGTCAAGCAGATCCGGGTGTAGTGGGAGCATTCAGCAGTCAGCTATCAGCCTTCAGCCAGCAGGATGCGGGTAAGCAGGTAGCGGGCAAGATTGTTGAAGGTTTGGGCTGAGAGCTGAAAGCTGATGGCTTAAGGCTTACAACGGCATGGAGGCCGATCATGGAGTTTCTCAAGCGGAATCTGACGCAGATCCAGGCCCAACTGGGGGCGATGAGTTTTGCAACGCGCTGGCTGATCGGCGCGCTGGTCATCATCATGCTCCTCGTGGGCACGATGCTCGTCCTCTGGGGCGGCTCGGCGGACATGGTGGCGCTCGATGGCGTGGCGTCGGGGTCGCAGGCCGATGTGTTTAGCGCGCTCAAGGCCGACGGTATTGATGCCAAGCTCAGCGGCGGCAAGATCATGGTCCCCGTCTCGCAGAAGGAAGAGGCTGTCGGCTCGCTGAGCCGGTCGGGGCACCTGAACCCCAATGCGTCGGCCGCCTTTGACCAGCTAATGGCCGACGACTCCAACGACTGGATGCTCAGCACCACCGAGAAGGACCGCAAGTTCCTCGCGGCCAAGGGCCACTTCCTCTCGGCCGTGATCCAGAGCTTCCCCAACGTCGAGGCCGCCGCGGTCATCATCGACAAGCCCGAGGCCAACGGCTTCGGCGTCTCGCACATCGACCCGTCGGCCAGCGTCATGGTCACCATGCAGGGCGGTGGCAAAGTCTCCCGGCAGATGGCCGACACGCTCATCCACATGGTCAGCTCCTCGGTCGCGGGCCTGGACGAACAGAACGTCACCGTCGCCGACACGCTCAACAACCGCAGCTTCACCGCGGCAAACGAAGACGACCTCACCAGCCTGGCCAACCTCGAAGCGACGCTCGCCAGCGAACGCGTCCATAAGCAACGGATCGAGAGCGTGCTCGGCTCGTGGGACGGCGTCATGGTCGCGGTCAAGATCGTCACCAGCCAGATCCAGCGCGAGGACCGGCTCAAGACCGAGTACGGCAAGCCCGAGATCTCGCTGACGGATAGTGAAGAACGAATCTCCAAAAACATCAACAACGCCGGCGAGCCCGGCCCGCGCGCGAACCTCGGCTCGAC
>JBGSTE010000468.1:0-19449 GCA_041736655.1 Phycisphaeraceae bacterium
CCGATCTCGGCCTCGCGCAGCTTGCGCTCTTCGTAGGTCGTGGGCGCTGCCTTGGGCTTGTCGCGCTCGCGCACCAGCCAGGCCACGTACTTAATCAGCGCCACCTTCCGCGGGTCACCGGCGGCGGTGATGCGCAGGCCCGCCTCGTTCATCTGGCGGTGGATGGTCGTGGCGCTCACGACCGTCCCGGCCGGCGTGCTGTTGAGCAGCCGGACCAGTTCGGTCGGGGATAGGGCGCGCACATCCATCGCCATCAGTCATCAACTCCTGACGCGACGGGTTGGGCGGGAATGGTATTCAGCCACGCGGCGTAGTGGACCAGGTTGATCGTGCCGTTCGCGTTCGTGGGCGCGCCCTGGGCCACGTGTTGGCGTATGTGACCCGTAGGGACACCCAGCAGGCGGGCGAGCTGATCGATGCCCACGGCGGCGGGGTTTAGGGGCCCGGATTCGGGGGCATTTTCGGGATGTTTGGCTTCCGGTAGCGGGGGCAAAGAATTCTCCTAAATAACTGTAAATACTGGAATTAAGGCCTTGATTAAGTTCCGGGGTCGAGGCTTAATGTGGTTGTTGGAACGACAAACGCACCCCCCGGACAACCCCCCACGGAGCACCACGATGAGCCAGACCAAAACCACCAAGAACGCCCTGAAGACCGCCGAACGGATCGCCCGCGAGCAGCTGCATCTGGAGACCCTCGAGACCCGCAAGATGGACAGCCTCGACTTCCGCGAACAGGCGGTCTGGTCGATCAAGCAGGCCCTGCTCGACGCATACGCCGCAGGCTTCGAGGCCGGCAAAGCCTCCCGCGCGAAGTAAGACCGCCATTCTCCGCGACCTCAAGTCCGAGACCCCACGCTTCGAGAAGGTCGACCGCGGGCAATTCAAGCTGGCGAAGGGAGCATGAGCGATGCCCACGCGAAACCGCTACCGCATCGTCACCTTCGATGTCGTCGATGACCACTTGGAGATGAAGGTCGTCTTCCCGGACAACCCCTCGCGGGATTACGTGCATCGCTGCACCCGGGACATCTTCCGCGAGGTCGCCTTCACGATCGAAGAGAAGGCGGCGGGCGGGACCACGCTCGAAGACCTGGTCGCCGCGATGGACGCGCCATTCACGCAGGTCAACGTCGCCCTGGCCTTCATGAAGGAACGCGGGTGCGTCGAGGTCCGCAGGCGGCGTACCTACCCCGCCTCGGTCGCGATGTACGAAGACGCCATGGTTGAGTTCACGTACCTGGCTGACGCGCCGTACTGACCGCATCAAACACCTGCTTCCTCTACCCCGGCGCTGGCCGGGGTTTTCTCAGTCTGGTAAGACGCCACGCCTACGACGTAGGTTGCGCCTTTGGGTTTGGCCCAATCCCACCGCCGATGGCATGGCCGGCACAGCCAACGCACCCGCAGTGGTTCGTCATAGTTGTAGTGTGCGGCTTCAATAGCCTGATCAGCTACGCCGCACTGCTCGCATCGCGACGGACGGACGATGTGACCTTTCTGAACGTAATAGCGCAGAAGGCTCTGAGCACTCCGCGCCTTTGAGTGCGTCCTGCGTATGATTTTCTGACCTGTTGCGGCGGCATGCCTGGCGCAACTTGTCGAGCAGTACCGTTGGCTCAAGTGAGACACGGGGCCAAATACATCACCGCAGTATTCGCAGATGGGATAGGTCGGACTGCGCTCGAGCGCACGGCATAGCGAAGAGCACATCGTGCGACCTGCCTTACCCACAAATATGCGACCACAACTGGGGCAGCGATGGCGTTTCAATCCGTGGCAACGCTTGCAGCGAGACGATTGCTGCCCCGGCCTGGTTTTGTAGAAGGCGTGGGTTGGGAGATTACGATTACATAAGCGGCATTGCTTTATGCCATTTTCAATGAGGACCATTTCGCACCATCACTTTCACGCACGGGTTCTTTGCCGGAGAACTTGAAGAATCGTTCACAGATAACATCTGCGTAGGCCTGGTCCAGCTCCATCAGGAACGCACGACGACCGGTCTGCTCGCAGCCCATCAGCGTTGAGCCCGACCCGCCGAAGAGGTCCAACACGTTGTGGCCTGCCAGCGACGAGTACTCGATCGCTCGCTTCGCCAGCTCGACCGGTTTCTCCGTCAGATGGACCATGCTCTGCGGGTTGACTTTCTTCACGTGCCACAGATCGGTCGCGTTGTTCGGGCCGTGGAACTTGTGGCCCGCGCCCTCTTTCCACCCATAGAAGGCGATCTCAAACGCCCCCATGAAGTCCTTCCGCGTCAGCACCGGGTGCTGCTTGTCCCACACGATCCCCTGGCTGAAGTACAGCCCGGCACGTTTAAGCGGCGCAGGGTAGTTGCCGAGGTTGGCGTAACCGCCCCAGATGTAGAACGAGCCGCCGGGCACGAGCACGCGCGAGGCGTTGCCGAACCAGGCATCGAGCATTTCATCAAACGCCTCATCAGTCACGAAGTCGTTAGCCAACGGCCGGTCCTTGGCACGCATCTGTTTATGCGTGGGCTTGGACTTCTCTGGGTGCCGGGCGAGGTCCAGTTTCTGGTGGTGTCCGCCCGATCCCTTCTTCTCCGCCTTGGCGAACGACGAGTTACCCGCTGCGATCGCGTTGTTGGATCGAGGCTCGACCTTGACGTTGTACGGCGGGTCCATGTTCACGAGGTGGATGACCTCGCCATCGAGCAGACGATCCAGGTCCTGAGGCTTCGACGAGTCGCCGCACATCAACCGGTGCTTGCCGAGCACCCAGAGGTCCCCAGGTTGGGTGATCGGATCATCTGGCGGCTCGGGGATGTCATCCTCGTCTGTAAGTCCCTCGCTCGTAGCGTCGCCGCTGGCCAGCAGACGATTGAGCTCGTCTTCGGCAAAGCCGAGCAATCCCAACTCATAGTTCATCCCTTGCAGGTCCGCGAGTTCAAGCGGCAGCAGGTCGTAGTCCCACTCGGCCAGCGTCGCGGTCTGATTGTCCGCGATGCGGTACGCCTTGATCTGCTCGGCCGACAAGTCCGTCGCCACATGGACCGGCACCTTGGCCAGGCCCATCTGCTTCGCCGCTTTCCACCGCGTGTGCCCGACCACGATCACGTGCTCGGCGTCCACGACGATCGGTTGGCGGAAGCCGAACTCCTTGAGCGAACGAGCGACCGCTTCCACGGCGGGGTCGTTCAGGCGCGGGTTGCGGTCGTAAGGCTTGACATCATCGATGGGGGTCAGGGTGATCTTCATAGGAGGGTTTCCTGGTTGGTGGATTGGGGGTCGTTGGCGGACTGGCGGATCGAGGTCAACCAGACCTCGCCGCACATGGCGATGAACTCGTCATTGCTGAGCGTGCCCTTGGCCCGGTTCACATCGCGGTGCAGCACCTGGATGTTGCTGAGGGTGTGGACCCCGCCGCAGGACAGCGCGACGATGTGATCGATACAGGCGGTCTGCGGCTCTAGCGATCGCTTTGTCAAGGCGCACAAGTACTGTTGGTCTTCCAGCAATTGCAGCACCGCAGCGCGGGTCACGTCGGTGTTCAGGCGAGACGAACGTCGGCGTTTCGGTTTGTCCACAGGTGGGGTGTTGCCGCCCGGTTGCTCGCCCAGCCCAGCCATGTCCCCGCCAGCATGCGGGTACGCATCCGACTGTTTAGCCGACCGACCATCTGCGTCCGCGCCTTCTCCCACGTCTCCGGCGGCGGGTGCTTTCGATTCACCCGCGGGCGTTGGATTTTGGTCATGATGTTCGTCTGCACATGGAGCATGTTGACCACGGCGTTCTGCCATGGGTCGCCGAGGATCTGGTGGTTGTGCATGTCTCGCTTGAGCAGCGAGAGCATCCGTTGAGCAGCTTGTTGCCATGTGGTTTCCTTTGGTGTGTTCGTGTTCATGGGCTTGTTTTTCATCTGCAACCAACAAATTGATTTACCGCGTCCGTTCCCCGCGATATCAGCGTTTTTTCCTGGCCCGCCAAGTACCTAATCCCCTCGAAAAATCTGCCACTCTGGCACCCCCGCGAGAGTGGCCACCCGTTGGCCCACGTTGGCCACGGTTGCGTTGCTGGGTATCTGGCGAGGGTTGGTCGAACGGACGGCGCGGCGTCGACACGTGCCAACGACGTGCGACAGCCAACCGGTGGGGCGTGAGTCTGCGCGTGATGCGCTGCACACGACCGAGGGGGTTTGGTTACGAGTGACTCTGTGACTCTGGTGATTCTTCTGGCACCCTTATTACTTTTTACCTCTCTCGCGTAAAGGGTATTTAGAGAGTCACCAGAGTCACGAAGATGACTTAAGTCCTTGTTTTTTAAGGTAATGACCGAGTGACTCTGCGAAACGCTAGAGTCACGATCTGAGCCCGACGACCTCAATATCTGATCAAGCATGGCTCACCCCCTCCGCGTGGAGACCGCTTGAGAAAGATTCAGCCCGAACAACACGCCACACCTTGCCCCGGTTGGTCTTGCCGTCATCGAAGTCGAGCATGCGCCCGTCAGACACCCGTCGTCGGAACGACTTCAGGCGGTTACCAACCTGACGGTTCGTGGGGGGCTTGCCCGCAGGACAGTTCACCAGCGTCTCGAGCGCCGCCCGCATCCTGACCTCGGCCTCACCGCGCGGCGCGAATTGGTGGTCGGTCGGGTAGAGCCGGTTGAGCAACTCCGAGATGACGAGGCCGTTGTCGAAGGGGTCGATCGCTTCGAAGCCTTCGATCAACTGCGTCAGCGTGTCCGCGGTCGTGTCTGATGACTCCACGAGCTTCACCCGCGTCTGGCACGGGTCGGGCATGCCCAGCCACACCAGCGCCTCACGGACCAGTCCCGACCATCCCTCGAAGCTGCCAAACGGAGTGAGGTTCTGCTTCGGTCGGCCGGCGCGGATGTACGCGGAGAGAATTGTCAGCGCTGCGGCGAGTAGCGGGCCACGCTCCTGCTTGACCCAGCCGATGAGGTCGGGGTGCTTAAAGTCGGTGCGATCTTCGGGCCGCTCCTCGAGTACATCCAATCGCACATGAATGATCCGGCGTGTCGTATCCGCGGCCACCTGTACGTTGTTACCCGTCGCGTACCAGGACGCCAGCAGCGGAAGATCGACCTGCTCAGACTTACCCAAGATCCGGTCGTTCCACCGAGTCGAAGTCAGTGCCCGGTCGAGCGTGTCGTTACCAAAGACCCCGTCGAGGTTGTCCAGCAGGACCATCCGGTCGCCGGCGATCGCCATCGCGGTGATCTTCTTGCGCATCTCGTCCGAGTCGTGGCTGTAGCTGGATACAGGCATCTGCCGGCCCATCACGATGATCCCGTTGATCAGGAACAGCAGTGTCTTGCCAGCCCCCCGGATGTTGGCGTCGGCCAGGAACAGCGGGGCCGGGCCATCGAAGGCAAATCTCGCGAGGGGTGTTAGCAGGCTGGCGACCCAGGCCGAGCGGTGGTCGTCGGACTCGAACCGGAAATCACAGACGATCTCCAGCAGCTGGTGCAGGGCGGCATCCGCGTCGTCCTCGTTCACCTCCGGATGAATCGTCGGCACTGTCATTCCAGGCGGCGGCTCGTAGAGCACACCGGTCCGCTTGTCGTAGCCGCGGGTCTGCCACACGCTGCCGTCGGGCCGGAGGATCGGCGCGTCGGAGATCGCTGTCAGGTGGCGGATGCCGGGCCACTCACCGCGTGCCTCAACGCCGGCGACCAGCCATGAAGCGGGGTGAGCGGGCACGACGCTGCCGTTGGTGAGCTTCTCAAACCGCGCGTATCGGGTCATGCGGTCGCGGAGATTGGCAGTTGGGACCTGGGCGATGACGCCCGAGCCTTCGGGCCGGTGCATCCCGTCGCGGGGCGAGCGGTCGTGCATCACGCGGACGAGCAAGGTGCCTCGCTGGTACAGATCGGGGTCGGCGCTTAGGGCGTTAATGGTTTGAGCAATAGCGCGGTGCTCATCGACGCCGAGGAAGATCGCTTCGTCGCGTTCAGTGTGGCGGGGCGGACCAGGGATGCTTTTAGTCGGGGGCGAGAAGTGATTCGCCGGTGCTGGGCGCGGGCCGGTATAGGTGTCGGTGCAGCCTGCGATCGCGTTGTTGATCGTTCCGTCGCGGTAGTCTTGGCGATTCCACTTCTCGCGGTATAGCCCAGACTGACGAAAGAGCCGATCCATTCGCGCCGGATCACGGCCGGTCCAGAACGCCAAGTGGTTGCACAGGGCCTGATCGGCACTGCTATCGTCGCCGCCATAGGCCGAGGTATCTCCATTCCACAGTGATTTGATCGCCGCGCCGTTGCTGGCTTGGAACATCCTCTCGATCAGATCGATGTCGTCGGGCAGCGGAGTCGGAACCTGCGGACGCTCTGCTGAAGCGGTCTGCTCCTGCTGGGGCCAGAGCCGCTCGCAGAGTTCATCGAGCGGATGTTGCACATCGGCGATCTCCTGCGGTGTGCCCTCGAACGTTTTACCCGTCAACGTGAAGAACCGCTTGCTGTCGTACACCTCTACAGCTTTGATGCCCTCGATCTTCGAAGACTTGCACTTGGCCCACGCGGGCTTGATGCCCCGGCCAATCAATTTCGCGCCGGTGCCGCTGGGCGAGATTTCGGTATAGGTGCCCAAAGCGTTGACGATCGCTTGAGCCTCGGCGTTGAGCTTGCCGTCCACGACGCAGTCGTCGAGGTCGATACCGACGTAAGGGTCGTTCTCAGTGAAGACAAAGCCGACGCCGGCGAGATCAGAAAAAGCCGCCGCTCCGCTGCTGCCATGGACAACAGCAGCGAAGGGCGACCAGGAGGCGGGGTCCGTAGAGGAGGCCGGATCACCCGTTCTTACGTTGACCGGCAGCTTGGTGGCTTTGCCCTCACGGTGCACGACCTTCCACCCGACCCACTGATCCCAGGTTTTGAGTTCGTCGGGGATCGAGTCGGGCTGGCAGGTAATCGTGATGGGCGACGACGTGGCCGCATTGATACTGGTGGTTGCGTTTAAGTTGTCCATGGAATCGTTGCTCGTTTAAGTCATCTGGAGCGCCGGCTCCCGGGCCTGGTCACGACGAGCCAGCCGGAAAGCCTCCGGCCCGAACTCGCTGCTGACGTAGCCCAGAAAGACCTGGTGCACATGCCGCCCCACCTCCGTCGAAGCGTTGATCCACAGCGTGTGACGATCCGACGACAGGTCGAAGTCCGCCTCGAGCAGCACGCGCCGGTGGCCGAACACGCTCTGGGTCGCCAACACCGATAGCCGCAGAGTGTCTCGCACGCTGGTCATATCGATGGAGTCTGCGAATTGGTAATCAAAGATCAGGTGTTGCATGTGTTCTAGCTCAGGTAATAGGTGCTTCACTATTGATTACATACGTCACCGTCTTGAATCGATGCGCGCTCAGGACTAGAAGTACTCATCTAATCGAAGCTCTTTGGCGATCGCCGCGATTCGTTGAAATGATGCTTGCAGTTCACGGACGCTGAGCGAGAGCAGTGAACGGATCTCCTTGTGAGTGAGCCCACGGCGTTGCAGTTGCATCACGCTACGGTCGATAAGATCGAGCCGAGACATCAGCGTTTCGAGGTCTGCAAACAGATCCGATTGCCGGATGTGGTCTGGATGACATGAGGGGATTGTTTCGTGGGCGGATGTCGGATTACCGTCGCCGCTGTCAACAATGTCGTTGACGGACATCTCTTCCCGCTTGGGGTCACGCTTCTGCGCCTTGCGGCTGCGGAGAATCGAGCGAACCTTGTTGTCGGTCACCTTGACCGCGAACGTCCACTGTGAAGATAGGCCGGGGTCGTAATGGTGTCGCTTCTCGTAGAGGTGGCAGACGAGTATCTGCAACTGCTCTTCGAAGTCTGACTTGGAGAAGCCGGGGTGCCGACAGATGGCGTCGGCTTGCTTCAGCAGATAGGATTGGAGGGCGGGGTCGTTACGGTAAAAGTCATAGATATCCATGGCATGGTCCTTTGCGCCGCCACCACTGCGGTGGTCGAGCAAGGGCCATTTCACGGACGCTTAAATCACCTCCTGGTGATTCATTGGTGATTCATCGAGCTCCCGTAACTGCTTGTGGATCATGAGTTAAGAGCGTAACTACGATGTCCTCCGCTCTGTCTGGTAATTCAAGGACCATCGGAATGCCGGCCTTGCCCAGCTTCTGATTCACACGGTGCAGCGCAGACGAGACTTTCCTGCGCTGTTCATCAGTACCCTTATTCCCGGAAAGTCGCTCTTTCCAAACGGCCGACCCATTCTTTTGGAACAACTCCGTCAATGGCACGCTCAATCGGCCAGATGTGATGCCTAGTATGTTTTTGTCCTGATTCGCCAGTTTTACTGCGTCGTATTCCTGGCCTACCACGTTTACCGTACAGGGCAACGTGAAATACCAAGGCTTCAGCAGACTCTCTCGCTGCGGTTTAGGAATGCCCAGCACATCAAACACCGGGCTGGGGTCTGACGCATAGCCCGACTGTGAGTAATACAGGACCTCAATTACCGGTACGAACCTGATGCCGCGAGCTTCGAGCCCCGGCGCTTGCCATGGTTCGGACGGGACAAGCACTATCGCGTGATCATCGAATACCCGGTTGCCTTCCGACAGATGTTGCCGTGCTCCGGACATCGCGTAGTAGACCGGCCGATCCAGATCAGGGAACTGAGACATGCCCAGCCGCCAGGCGCATCCCGCTACCACCTCCCTGGGCTGACCACCAATCCTCAGGGTCGCCGCGACGCGTTTGATCAAAGGCAGGTGGCTCACCTCCCATTGCTGGATACGCTCCGGGCGGACGAGGATGGGTTTGTTCGCAATAAGACAGAACATATAGTCGTGAGCCTCGCCATCCGGCCCGGTCCGTTCTTCGACATCGTGTGTACCATCACACCACATGCAGTCGCATGTACGAGCTGAATCAGCGGGAATCAGAACGCCTTCTTGCAGCAGGAGCTGAAGCATGCCGTCGGGCCACTTATCGACCGTACTTCGCCCGATGATTGTTACGCCCGCATTGATCGTGGATAGGAAATCTTCCCATGCCTCGGGGGCATCAAGTGGCTGCGTATCGATATTCCATTGCTGCAGAATCTTCTCGCCGATCCGTTGAAGGGGCTCGGGCTGGTTGTGGAGGTTGCCGCCATTGGGCCAGCACACATCGAACGTCAGGGATTTCTTCTTGTCGGGCCGGCCGGGCCGCAGGTCTGCCCGGATCTCGATGCGATCAACTTCTAAGAGATGCCTGGGGTAGTGGTTGGGGTTCAGCCCATCATCCACCATCTTCACCGTGTCCGCCTTACCCATGTTGCGGGTATCTCCCCGCAGGTCAAAGGATCGGTTCATGTTGAACCGGGGCCGCACGCGCATCTGGGTAACGGCAATGTCGCTGACTTCATGTATGCCGGGCACCGTGAGCCGGAAATCGTCGCTCAGGACACGGTTCAGGCGGTAGGCGGTCTTACGGGTATCGTCGGGCGGTGCGGGCTTGCCGAAGATCACCTTATGAAAGATCTCGTAAAGCTGACGCGCTATCTTCGCGTTCCGCTCAACATAGACCCTCAAGTGCCCTTTGTTCGGTGAGTAGACAAAAGCGATCACGCCCAACTTGCGCCGCAGGTCTTTTTGTAGCCGGTTGTCCTCCGTCAGTACGGGGTTGGGGTCCACGCCGGCGTTGATGTATACCGGGAAGTAGTTTTCTGTACTTGAAGGCTTGACGTGGTGCTCGCCATAGTGGCGGTTGATGTAGCCGTCTTCGATCCGAAAGTACTCGCTGATCTCTGCGGCCAGCGCGTCGGCCTTACCGTCAGGCTCGTCAATCGCAATTGGCTCCAGATCCGGGTAGCGCCTCCACATGCGACGGTTGGTCAGCTTATCAACGGGCAGAAAATCGCCCATTTGGTTCCATACCTCAGCGCGATTACTGCATACCCAAAGCGCTCGGTCGAGAGCGGATTCGATTGACTCAACCTCTGGCAAGAACGGGCACCCCAACTGTTCCGCGATGGACTGCAGTGACTGGATGCCGTTCTCGTTGCCAAGCGTCCACGCATCCTGCAGATCTTGCTCACTCTTCAGTTGCATATTGTCAGGCAGGGCTTGCCATGCATGAATAAGCGGGGCCGGGTCTTTGTCATCGATGACGCCCCAGTCCAGCGCCAAGGGATTGTTACTGGCATCGAAATACTCTTTGAGCCGTTCGTGGCTGAAATACAGAAACGCTTGGCGAATTGAGAAATGGTCGGACATAGATTGCCTCAAGACATGAATCTGAATCCTCAAATAACTTCGGAGTAGGAATCAGGGGATGGGTGTACTGCGGCACCACGCCGCAGCGTAGGTTTCCTATAGGGCGGAACCGCCCAGTTAACAATCTAAGGTTTTGTCTTCTTCATGCTTGAGAATTGAATCATGCCATTTACCAGTGTTGCGAAACTTTCGACCATGAGTGCGTCTCAACGCAGAACTGAAATTATCGATCTCCTCGCCCGCGGTGTCATCCGTGTCCACGAGAGGCAGCTTTTCCACAGACAACCCACCAGCGAACTGACACTTGATCAATCTCCGGACATGCCGCTCAGTGTGGCAGAACGACCACACCGGTTAACGCCCCCTGAGCCCGACGGAGATACGCACGATGCCTAAACCCCTGACCATCCAAGCCCAGATCGTGGCGCTCGAATCCATGACGCCCAAGCAGCTCCGCGAGAAGTATGTCGAGGTCTGGGGCGAGCCCACCCGGTCGGGCAATAAGCGGTTCATGATCAAGCGGATCGCTTGGAAGATCCAGGCCAACGCCGAGGGCGACCTGCCCGAGCGGGTCCGCAAGAAGGCCCTGTCCCTGGCCCGCGACAGCGACATACGCACCACCGCCCCCCGGAATCTGCCGGGCATTTCTCCGGGGGCCACAACGATTACCAGGTCGTCAACGATCTCTGCCTCCCACGGCCTGACCCCGGGCACGCAACTTGAGCGGGTCTATAAAAGAAAGACCGTGGTCGTGACCGTGCTTGAGGACGGCTTCGCCTACGCCGGCAAGTGGTACAAATCCCTCAGCGCTGCCGCCAAGGCCATCACCGGTACCCACATCTCCGGCAACGCCTTCTTCGGGATCAACCCCAGCCCCCGGAATGAAAAACGCAAGGAAGCAAGCCTGTGACCACCCGATGCGCCATCTACACCCGCAAGTCCACCGAAGAGGGCCTGAAGCAGGACTTCAACACCCTCGACGCCCAGCGCGAATCTGGTGAGGCCTACGTCGCCAGCCAGAAGACCGAGGGTTGGACCGTCCTGCCCGACCGCTACGACGACGGCGGGTACTCCGGCGGCAACGTTGAGCGCCCCGCGTTCCGGCAGCTCATGCAGGACATCGAGGCGGGAAAGATCGACTGCGTGGTGGTCTACAAGATCGACCGGCTCTCGCGCTCGCTGGCCGACTTCGCCCGGATCATGGACGTGTTCGACAAGCACGGCGTCACGCTCGTCTCGGTCACGCAGCACTTCAACACGACCAGTTCGATGGGTCGTCTGACGCTAAACATCCTCCTGTCCTTCGCCCAGTTCGAGCGCGAGATCATCTCCGAGCGGACGCGCGACAAGATCGGCGCGATGCGCCGGCGGGGCAAGCACTGGGGCGGGCACCCGATCCTCGGCTACGACGTGGTCCGCGAGGCCAGCGGCTCAAGGCTGGTCATCAACCCGCAGGAGGCCGAGCAGGTCCGCACGATGTTCGACCTCTACATGGAGCACCGCGCGATGATGCCGGTGGTCGAGGAAATCGCCCGCCGGGGCTGGCGCAGCAAGGCGTGGACGACCAAGGCGGGGGAGGAGCGCGGCGGCGGCGTGATCGACAAGCCGGCGCTCTGGCGTCTGCTGACCAACCCGGTCTACATCGGCATGGTTCGCTACCAGGGCGAGGTTTTCGATGGCGAGCAGGACGCGATCATCGACGTGGAAGTTTGGAAACGCGTCCAGACCACGCTCACCAGCAACGGGCGATCGGGCGGGCACGACCCCAGCACGATCCGCCGCGACGACATGCTCTTGCGCGGGCTCTTGGTCTGCCGGGGCTGCGGCAAGACGATGCAGACGACCTACACCAAGAAGCGCACCCAGACCGCCGGGACCAAACGGTACCGGTACTACGTCTGCTCGAAGGTGACCAAGTCGGGTCGAGGGGCATGCGACTGCCCGAGGCTGCCCGCGGAGCAGATCGAGCAATTCGTCGTACAGGAAATCCATGCGGTGGCGCGGGACGTAGAGCTGCGGCGGGGCGTGCTCGAACAGGCGCAAGCCCGCATCGCCGCCGACCGATCACCCGACAAGCTGAAACTCAACCGCGCCGCCGTTGACGCGGCGCTCGCCGACTTCGACATGCTCTGGCAGGCCTACTCGCCGCAGGAGCAGTACCGCCTTGTGCAGCTGTTGATCGAGCGGGTCGAGTTCGACTACGCCAACCAGAAGCTGGCCATCACCTTCTGCCCGGCCGGGATCGCCGGTCTGGGCCAGCAGCATGAGCCCGAGGAGATCGCCGCATGAGCATGACCATCGAGAGAACCTTCGTCCTGGACACCGGCGACCACGGCAAGAAGACCCGCCAGCTCTTTTACAAGCCGGACTCGACGAAGTCCATTGACCTGGTGATTAGTCTGAACGGCCTGCCGATCGTCACGATCGAACTCAAGAACCCGATCACCGGCCAGACCGCCGACCACGCCAAGCGTCAGTACCAGAAGGACCGCGACCCGCGGGACCCGATCTTCGAGTTCAAGCGACGCACCCTCGTCCACTTCGCGGCCGATACGGATGTCGTGTTCATGACGACGCGCTTAGCCGGGACAGCGACTTACTTCCTGCCCTTCAACAAGGGTGACAATGGCGGGGCCGGGAACCCGGCAGACCCCGCCGGCCGCGGCTACCGCACGGCCTACCTGTGGGAAGAGGCCCTGGAACGCGACAGCCTGCTCGACCTGTTGGCCCGTTTCCTGCACCTGCAGGTTGAGGAGAAGCGGTCGGAGGACGGGACGAAGGTTCGCCGGGAGACGATGATCTACCGGAGCATGGCGAAGCGAAGCCACCAAGCCAATCTGAGCTTCTTCGCTTTCACGGCCACACCCAAGCACAAGACGCTGAAGGTGTTTGGACGCAAAGGCGAGCCCTTCCACCGCTACACCATGAGACAAGCGATCGAGGAAGGTTTCATTCTTGATGTGCTTAAGAATTACGTGACTTATGCGACCTACTTCAGGCTACTCAAAGAGTGCGGGGACGACCCGAACGTCGAACGGAAGAAGGCTGCTCGGGCATTGTCGAAGTACCTTCGTCTGCATCCCCACAACATCTCGCAGAAGACCGAGATCATGGTCGAGCACTTCCAGTCGGTCACTCGGCACAAGATCGGCGGTCGGGCCAAAGCGATGGTGGTGACCGGGTCGCGCCTCGAAGCCGTGCGATACAAGCAGGCGTTCGATAAGTACATCCGAAGCCGTGGCTACCCGATCCGCACGCTCGTCGCGTTCTCCGGCACGGTGGAGGACGACAAAGTCAAGGGGGTCTCATACACCGAAGAAAAAATGAACGATGGAATCCGGGAGAAGGAACTCCCAGAGCAGTTCGCCACTGCGGACTACCAGGTGCTGCTCGTTGCAGAGAAGTACCAGACAGGATTCGATCAACCGCTCCTTCACACCATGTTCATCGATCGCCGGCTAGCGGGCATTCAGGCTGTGCAGACTCTTTCGCGGCTCAATCGGACGCACCCACTCAAGGAAGACACGTTCATCCTGGATTTTGTGCCAGAAAACCGTGAAGAAGTACGTGCCGCGTTTGCCACGTATTTCGAGGGCGCGACGATGGGCGAGGAGGTCGATCCCGCAACGCTGTATGCAATCAAGGCGGACCTCGATGCTTCTGGAATCTACCTCGATGAAGAGGTCATGCGGTTTGCCGCCATCTACTTCATGCCCAAGCAGCGGCAAAGCCAGGCGGACCATCAGGCGATGAATGCGGCTTTGGACCCTGCGGTATCTCGCTTCAAGGCGCGACAAGGGGACGCTGCTGAGGAGATGGAGGAGTGGCGCGGCAAACTCAATTCATTCAAGAACCTCTACGCTTTCTTGAGCCAAGTGATCCCGTATCAGGATTCCGATCTCGAACGCCTCTATGTTTATCTGCGGCATCTGGTGGCAAAGTTGCCACGCCGTCCAACCGGGCCAAGCTATGACTTTGACGACGACGTTCGGCTCGATTACTACCGACTTCAAAAGATAAGCGAAGGTTCTATCAGTCTCTCAGCCGCAGATAGACAACCACTCGATGGGCCCTCGGAAGTCGGAAGCGGACAGGCAAAATCGGAGCACGTACCTCTGTCGCGATTAATCGATGTGGTGAATGATCGATTTGGTACGGACTTTACACAGGCTGACCAGCTATTCTTTGATCAAATAGTGGAAGCAGCATTAACCGATGATGCTTTACGCCGTGCCGCTGGCGTCAATCCTGGTGATAAATTTGAGTTAGTGTTTAAGAATTTGCTGGAAACACTCTTTGTCGAGCGCATGGATCAGAACGAAGAAATCTTCGCAAAATTCATGAACGATCAAGGGTTCCAGAGTGTGGTGACTGGATGGTTGAGTGGTGAGGCTTATCGTCGGCTTCGTGATGAGGGTGGCAAAGACGAACGACTTGGAGGCGAGTGATGAGTTTAGGGAAGACCATTCAGATCTACTGCACCTCGGGTGATCCACGCGGTGTCCGTATCGCCGAGATCACAACGCGTATCGTCCAGGCGGTCGTCTTTCCGCGTTTACGGGTTACCGAAGCGTTGCAGCGACCAGAGTTGTCGGGTGTCGGGGTGTACTACCTGTTCGGAGCTGGCGAGCCCGGGGCACCACCGATCGCGTACATCGGCGAGGCGGAGGACTGTGGACTTCGGTTTAAGGAACACATCCGCAACAAAGAGTTTTGGACCTCCGCCGTGGCGATTGTGTCGCGCACCGCAAGCTTTACGAAGGCCCATGAGCTGATGCTCGAATACATGTCGATCCAAAAGACCCGCGCCGCGGGGCGGTATGTGCTGGACAACGGCAATGGAGGGTCCGAGCCCACGATCCCGGAGTGGCTGAATGCCGATGTGCAGGAGATCTTCGAGTCGGCTGAGGTGTTGCTCAGTTCACTCGGTTACCACCTTTTCGAACGCGAAGACACTTCGGGCAGCAGTGACGAGCAGCACATCTTCTACTGCCGGCGTGGCGGGGCAGAGGCGCGGTGGGTCTACAACGAGGATGGCCTGGTTGTATTGGAGGGGTCGATTGCCCGGAAGGACATGCTGGCCTCGTCGCACGCCGGGCTACAGGGGCAGCGGGATCGTCTGGTTGCAGCTGGCACATTAGAAGAGACCCCCAAGGGCTACCGTTTCACGCGTAACTGGCCATTCTCAAGCCCGAGCGCAGCGGCATCGGTTCTAGCCGGCGGGAGCGCGAACGGCTGGATCGAGTGGAAGGACGATGCGGGGCGGACGCTGGATGAGGTGTATCGGGCAGAAGGATAGTTGCTGGCAACCACATTTGACAGTACGATTGTTCAACATCGCGGCAACAGGGCACTACCGCTGGGAAGGCAATACGCCATGAAAAGTAGCTTCACATGGATTCCGCTCTACACTGAGATAGCCGACCTCCTGCTCGAGTGGGAAGCCCGCCAGGCCGAGCTTATTGCATGTCTGGACAACCTTCGATCAAAGGGAGTTAAGGTTACACCTCTCAACGACAAGGACAAGGATGGCGGGACATTTCTGATAAAGGAAATTGATCCGTTCACTTTTTTTGGATCGTTCAACCGACAAACGCGTGATGAAGAGCGACTGGCGATCCTTACTGCCGTAAAGAAGCTGCTGGGCGCAAAAAGTCCGCTTCCGGAAGATTTCCACGGAATACCTGTTCTCAATAATCAGCGATCTTGGTTTCTTGCCTATCAGGCGAAGCGCGGCCGCGACGATGTTGCGAAACTGTGGAAACTGTTCCGTCTAGCGCTAGGAGACAATCCTCTCGTTGACTCTGAATTTTATGAGGCATTTGATGCGGCAATGGACGTTTGGGGGGTTTCAACCAACCTCACAATGGGTCTGTTTTGGATACGCCCATACACATTTCTGAATCTCGATAATATCAACCGCGCACACCTAAACATCAAACTGCCCACACAGGGTATATCGGCAGAATTCTACATAAACACTGTGAAGGCCATTGCGGCGAAGGACAAATCGCTTCCTGATATTTCTTACCAAGCTTGGAAGGCATCCGAGGAACATAAGAATTCGGTTGAGGGCGATCTCCCTGAAGGTAATAACTATTGGCTTGTTGGCGCATACTGGAACAGTTCGGACCCTCCGGACCGGACTGAGCAGTTTCTGGCCGAGGGTATCTGGCAGAACGGCTACAAAGAGAAGTACTTGGATGAAGTCCGCTCAATCAAGGTCGGCGACCGTATTGCTATTAAGTCGTCCTCGACACAAAAGAAGAATCTTCCGTTCGATGCGCGTGGCAATACGGTATCAAAGATGTCGATCAAGGCTATTGGTACGGTGGTCGCCAATCGTGGAGATGGACGTACTGTCGAGGTCGAATGGGAGTCTGGATTCGAAGCCAGAGATTGGTTCTTTTACACGGATCGGCGCACCATATGGCGTGTACGAACGGACGATCAGTACGACCACATAGAACTTGCTAATAGATTGATTGACTTTATATGGAATGGAGTGGAACAAGATTACGATTGGTTCTGCAAGCGTTGGTGGGATGGGGAGGACGCGCCCGATCCTGAAAACCCTGACGATGATGACTCCCCAAAGTACGAGCCGTATAGTATTGAGGACATTATCGCGTCTGGAGCGTTCCTGTCAGAAGATGAGCTTGAGCAGGCACTCACCCGCTTACGTTCTAAAAAGAATTTAATCTTGCAAGGGGCCCCCGGTGTGGGTAAGACGTTTATCGCAAGGAAGTTGGCGTTCGCCTTAATGGAAGAAAAAGCAACCGATCGGATTGAGACGGTTCAATTTCATCAAACTTACTCATACGAAGATTTCATTCGGGGCTACCGCCCCTTACCCGACCAAGCGGGAACATTTGGTCTTCAGGATGCCGTTTTCTTCAGGTTCTGCAGACGAGCCCAGGACGATCCGGATCGAGACTACGTATTTATCATCGATGAAATCAATCGGGGCAATCTGAGTCAAATATTTGGGGAACTGCTCATGTTGATTGAATCAGACAAGCGTGGCCCTGAGTTCGCCGTCCCTCTGGTTTACCAACGTAATGACGAACCACGATTCTACGTTCCAGCGAACGTACACTTGATCGGCCTCATGAATTTGGCAGATCGATCACTGGCCATCGTCGATTATGCCCTGCGCCGTCGTTTCGCGTTCATGACACTCACGCCCCGATACGCAAGTGAAGTTTTTCGTGAGTGGCTGCTTGATCGCCAGATGGAGAGTGGCCTAGTTGAACTCGTGACTACGCGGATGATCTCGCTAAATCAAGAAATTGTCGACGATGCGCTTCTGGGCGAGAACTACCAGATAGGGCATAGTTTCTTCTGTCCGAAGGGCGACGATTTTTCAGGTCTTGATCGCGCTTGGTATGAAGGTGTGGTACAGACGGAGATTGTCCCGTTGCTCAAGGAGTACTGGTTTGACAACGCCAAGCGAGTGGGACAGGCGCAGGAAGGTTTGCTCTCTAAATGATCGATATGGCTTCCAAGCCGACTAAGGTTCATGTGACCAAGACAGGGATTCCCATCAGGAATCTTTGGCATATGCTCCTGTATGTATGGGACGCTGCTCAACTAAAGAAACGGTGGCGATCCGCCGTGGAGAGGGCCCCGTCGCTCGACGCCCTCCTTGCAACAATTTTGGCTGATCTGATTCAGCAACGGCTTCGAATCGGTCTCGGTCGTGACTACCGTTGTCACGCGGGGGATGTGGCAGGGGTTAGGGGGCGAGTTGATTTTGACCAGAGCTTAAAGCGAATGTCATTTCAGCATGGCCGGGCATTCTGCAAGTTCCAGATATTCAGTGCCAATGTGCCCAAGAATCAAATCGTTCGAAGCACGATGAATCGCCTAGTTCAAGTCGGCGACTTTGGTCATATGAACTCGGCGGCTAACGCCTTGAAGTCGAATCTTCGCCGGCTTATTCGGGACATGGACTCGGTGGACATGATCGAGTTAAAGGGCTCTGATATTAAGCGAGAGCAGTTACATAGACATGACATGGACTATTCGGTCATGCTCGCAATTTGTTTACTATTGAACCAGCGGCAAATGCCAACAGAGTACGAGGGGGGCACCGGACTTCCGGGTATTGACCGAGATGCTATGACACTGCACAACGTGTACGAGAAGTTCGTTGCGAAGTTTTACGGCCAACATCTCAAGGGATGGAACGTTACTCCACAGCAAAAACTCGCGTGGCCAACCGCTGAGCCGTCTAACTATCTACCCGCGATGTACACCGACTTAACCCTACAGCACAGAGCGACCGGCCAGCTCATCATTTTCGACACAAAATTCACTGCCAAGATTTTGGTTACGGGTCGGGGGGATAATAAAATCTTTGATCCAAGTCATCTTTTCCAGATTTATGCCTACCTGAAATCTCAAGAGCATCGTTCGGAGAGTCATAAGTCATCCACCGGTATTCTGCTTTATCCCACAGCCGGATACGATCTCTCAGAACAGATCAAGATACAAGGGCACACATTACGATGGGAAACGGTTGATCTCTCAAAACAGTGGGAGCGTATCGAGGATGATTTACTGGCCATCCCCGCCAGCGTGCTATCTCAAGCAAGTTAGTGACGAAAAAATGCGCGCCAACTTGGTTAGCGTCCATCGGACCCCTTGATGCAACCAGCCTGTTAACCCGTTGGCCCCTCAGAAAGAGAGAGTTTGAGAGTTCTCGGTGGGGGCGGGCCGTGGTTGGGCGGTCTTGGCGGCGTCAAGAATCTCGCGCGAACTCTCGCCTCGATCAACGGCGAAAGACCACCGCCATAAACTCCGCTCTTCACGCGACTAACGAGCACCCCTTAAAAACAACCAACCGCCCGGATGCCGTTAAGTACGGTGGCCGGGCGGTTGGCTGTGTGAGGCAAGCTCCCCCGGCTGGACTCGAACCAGCAACCTACGGATTAACAGTCCGACGCTCTACCAATTGAGCTACAGGGGATTAAGTTGTCGAGCCGACTAGTGTATCACACCCTACGCGGGGTTCAAGTGCACTTAGCCATTGAGTTCGTTTTGATCGAAGTTGCCGGCTAATCCCGCAGGATAACCACGTCGGCGGGGTCGACGTAGAGCCTGGCGTGCTGGCCGGCCTCGGCGGGGCGGGGGTTGAGTTCGAAGACCTTCAGCTCCTGATCCCCCGCGTGCAGGCGGTGCTGGGCCATGGAGCCTAAGTAAATCAGCCGGTCTCGCTGGGCACTGAAGGTGTTGACCTCGCCGCCGGCCTGCCCG
>JBGSTE010000501.1:0-3902 GCA_041736655.1 Phycisphaeraceae bacterium
GCCGGTGTTCCGCCTGCCCCGCAAGCTGGAAAAACTACCCGCCAAGCTTCGTTCGACCGCGCCCCGGCGTCGCATGATCACCGCCATTGAGCCCGTACCATCGGTGCCGGTGCGGTGCATCCAGGTGGATTCGTCGTCACACCTGTATCTGGCCGGGCGGGGGATGGTCCCGACCCACAACACGACGCTCGCTCGCATCTCCGGGCTGTGGGCGATCCTCTACGGCTACCGTCCTTATGTGTGTCTGATCGGCAGCGCCGAGGACCAGGCCAAGAGCATGCTCGACGCGATCAAGCGGGAGATGCTCGCCAACGATCTGTTGCTGGCCGACTTCCCCGAGGCGATCTATCCGATCCGCAAGTTGGAGAACAACGCCCGCAGGCAGATCGGCCAGCTCTGCAAGGGCAAGCCGACGTACATCACGTGGTCGGCCGACCGACTGGTCATGCCTACGATCGACGGCTCGTCCGCATCCGGCGCAGTCATCACCGTCGCCGGGCTTGACTCCAACATCCGTGGGCAACAGCACACGCGCATGGATGGCACGATCATCCGCCCGTCGCTCGTCATCCTCGACGACCCGCAGACCCGGCAGTCCGCCAACTCCCCGTCGCAGACCCGTCACCGCCTGTCCATCCTCAACGGCGACGTGCTGGGCCTCGGTGGTCCGGGGGTGAAGATGGCGGGCTTCATGACCTGCACGAAGATTTACCACGACGACCTCGCGGACCAGATCCTCGACCGCAGTAAAAACCCCGAGTGGCAAGGCGAATGCACCAAGCTGGTCTACAAGTTCCCCGAGTCGGCGGAGGCCGAGAAGCACTGGGATCAATACGCCCAGCTGCGTGCTCAGTCGCTTCGTGAAGGTCATGATGGCTCGGAGGCCACCGCCTACTACGAAGAGCACCGCGAGGTGATGGACGCGGGCAGCGCCGTGGCCTGGCCGGTGCGGTTCAACCACGACGAGGTCAGCGCGCTGCAGCACGCGATGAACCTCAAGCTGCGGGACGAGCCGGCGTTCTTCGCCGAGTACCAGAACGAGCCCGTCGCCGAGCAGAGCGACGAGGATGTGCTCAGCCCCGACCAGGTCGCCCAGCGCACCAACGGCCGGCCACGGAAGCAGGTACCGCTGGAGTGCACGCGGGTCACGGCGTTTATCGACGTGCATGACAAGGTTTTGTTCTACGCGGTCTGCGCCTGGGCCGAGGATTTCACCGGCTACGTCATCGACTACGGCACCTATCCGGATCAGAAGCGATCGCTCTTCTCGCTGCGCGATGCGAAGAAGACGCTGGGCGACCTGATGCCCGGCGCGGGTGTGGAGGGCGCGGTTCAGGCCGGGCTGGAGCAGTTGGCGACGACGCTGTTGACGACGGACTACCCGCAGGGAGAGGGCTCAATCCGGATTGAGCGCCTGCTCATCGACTCGGGCTACCTTCCCGGGGTTGTGGCCAACGTCTGCCACCAGCTTCCCGGCGGGGGTTCCGGGGCGATGCCGTCCAAGGGCGTGGGCATCAAGGCGGGCAACAAGCCCATGTCGACCTACAGGCGTCGGCCCGGCGAACGCCATGGCCACCATTGGTATGTCCCCAACGTCTCGAAGACCAGCGAGTTTCGCCATGTGCAGATCGACACGAACTACTGGAAAAGTTTTCTGCATGCTCGGCTCACGGTGGCCCCAGGCGATCGCGGGGCGCTCACGCTCTACGGCGACACCGCCTCGCGCGGCTCGGCCCACCGGCTCTTCGCCGATCATGTGGCCGGCGCGGAGTTCTGGACCCGTACCCAGGGCCACGGCCGGATGGTTCAGGAGTGGGCAATCCGCCCGAGCCGCCCCGACAACCACTGGTTCGACTGCCTGGTCGGCTGCGCCGTCGCCGCGTCGATGGGCGGGGTCAAACTGGGCGTCGAGCCGATTGGCACCCCGCGTAAGCCGCGGATGAAGCTCTCGGAAATGCAGGCGAGCCGACGATGAGAACCAACCCCCCATCTATTAAGAAGAACGCGGAAGATCCAGCCCCCGGCCTAGCATGCCCAAAATGCGGCTGTCGGCACTTGCCGGTGTGGTACACCCGCAAACGGCCGGGGCACATCCTTCGGGTGCGTAAGTGCAGGCACTGTGGGAGGCGGGTGACGACACGGGAGAGGGTATAGTGTTGGAGAAGAGGAGATTTGGGGCAGGAGTTTGATTTGTTCAGGCTCGTTTTGGATGGTAGGATTTTGTTAGATTGGCGGGCCTATACTACTCCTGCCGATATAAAGCACAACCCATGACGATGAGCGCGACTCAATCCCAGAAGACAGTGATCAGCCAGCTCAAGCCGTTCAGCCCCGAACGGTTTGATGCTTGCATGAACTATCTGATGCGCGAGTACCGCCGCACGCTGGATCAGCACGACATCACCAAACTCCATGTGATGGCTGATTTTTATCATGTGCTCAAGACCGGCAAGCAGATGATCGGTGGCAAGATCAGCCCGTGGAAGCACGGCCCGGTGCTGGTAGAGGGCTACAACCGGGTGAAATCACTCGGCCACCGATTCGATGAAACCGGCCCCACGCACCAGGGCAAGATCCGCGTCTTCGCCAAGAGCGGCACGCACTATCAGTATGACACCTACGGCGCGATCGACGAGGAAGATTTCAGTGCGGCTGAAATCGAATCGCTGCACCGGGCATGGTCCACCATCATGCCCAAGACCTTCAAAGAGCGTGAAGACTTCTTTCACGGCAATGGCTACATGGGCCGCGTCTGGACCGATGCGAAAGAACGTGGTCTAAAAGCCATCGACTGGAGTGATCTGATCGATGCCTACGATAAGCAGCACGGCGAAGATCACACCCACGCCAAGCTCATGATCGAAGTATGGCGCGGTGATGACTGACCTTACCGCAGCGGTCTTTGACTGTGACCCGACCAATCCTCGGGTCACCTCACCATTTGATGGGCATCCCTGCGTCGTCGTGCTGCAGATCACCGGCAGTAAAGAAGCCCTTGTCGTTCCAGCGTTCACTGCGGGACGCAAGAGCATCACATCATTGATTGATTCTTTTGTGAAAGATGGCATCAGCCGCGACGCGCTGTCGGTGGTCCTCGATAATGCCAAGGCGATTAAGTGGCGGGTGAATCGCGATCCCGTTCTCGCGGAATGGGCCGTTCTTCAGATCGACCGTGTACCGATGGCGGCACTCAATACCGGCAAGCAGATCGGGACCATGAACGACGACGCTTTCGTGCAGGTCGTCGACGCGATCCTTCTTTTCTCTGAGACCACGCCGGGCAATAACCGCTTCTCGGCACCTATTTTGAGACGCCTAAGAAGGTTGTCCGAAGAACTGCACAAGCGTCTTGGCATTTAGGTCAGCACAGCCACCGTATTCAGATTTCGCGTGTGAGATTCCATATCTGGAACAGACTTAAGATCGTTGATCAATACATGAGTCATGCATGACTAGACGGCATAGGTGACCCGTAGGGACCACTCCTTACTGGGACACCGTCTTGCCCGAATCCACACCAACCGATCCGCTGGATCAGACGATCCATGACAACGCCGCTGGCCCGGCCAAGGCGAGTGTCGATGGTCAGTCTGTTGAGCAGCACTCCCTCGCCGACCAGATCGCGGCGGATCGCTATCTCGCGTCCAAGCAGGCCACGCGCAAGACGGGCCTGGGGATGAAAACCACCAAACTCGTACCGCCGGGGGCTGCGTGATGTTCAAGCTGCTGCGCGGTAAATCCTCTCGTCCCTCTGATGTTCAGTCCAGCAAGGCTTTGAAGCGCCCGCGTCTGCGTGGCGTGGTGAAGGCGCGTTACGACGCGGCGCAGACCACCGACGAGAACCGTCGGCACTGGGCCAACGCCGACCTGCTCAGCCCCGACGCCGCCGCTTCGATGGACGT
>JBGSTE010000382.1:0-9863 GCA_041736655.1 Phycisphaeraceae bacterium
AGCGTCAGCGCCGGCCCGCTGGTCAGTGTCGACCACCACCAGCCCTGCGAAGCAGGCGCATCAAATTGTGAAAGCAGGAACAAGCCGGTCATCTCCAATGCTTTATCGGCACGTTGATCCGCGTACAGGATCAACGCACGACTACCTTTATGATTTCATCGGCGAGGCCATCTGTCTAGGGGCAAGATTGAAAAATCTGGCCGATAGCCCGCCAAGTGATAAGCCGTTTGGATGATGAAGGCCTGCCAGAGCTTAAAAACGCAGTTCGACGCCGGCCCGGATATAAGCCGAGTCATCCAGATCGCGCAGCCCCGCCGGGTCGCGGACGTCGTAACCGACATCAAACTCCTGCCCGAAGGCATAACCGCCAGCGACAACCAGGTCCGTTTGCCCGGTCAACTCGTAGCGTAAACCCAGCTCAGCCCGCTCCTGGCTGAAGAGCAGTCGGCGGTTATCCGGCAGACCCGACGTCACGAACACATCGTTGCGCCGCTGATAGGCCGCGAACAGCGACAAACTGTCGCTGACCTTGTAAGTGACCTGCCCGGTGAAGGAGATAAACAACGAAGACTTGATATCAACCGCCCACCGATCATCCGGCGTCCAGCGCAGCGTGCTGTAGGGAAAACCAAGCCCGTAGGTCAGCGTCTCGCTGAGTCGGCCGAAATACGTCACCGCGGGTAAGGGGACATCGGGCAGGAAGGGTCGGTGCCCGTCGTAATCGAGCGCGACGATCCAGCGTGAGTCCTTGTCGATGGGCTTGATGCCGTAGACGGTTGCCAGGCCGTACCACGCGTTGCCGTCGTTGAAGGGCGCGGTGCCCGCGTAGCCGATGCCGATCGCATAGCCAAGCTGCCAGTCGGCAAGCGCCTCGCTCAGGTCACTTCCAAATCGCCCGCCAAAGCCGATGGACACATCGACCAGCCGATCCGGCAGTGCCGCGTCGGACGTGCCCAGATTGAACTGCGTGAAAGAAAAACCAAGTGTCGGGTCGTAGGACGCATCGGGGTGCAGCCGCAATCGTCCAGAGACGTCGAAGATAGACAGATCAACATCCGCGCCGGTCACGTCGGCTTCGGTGGGCGTGTAGAAACCCTCCGCCCGCAGGTCCGCAATCTGATCAGGCTCCCACGGTAAGAGCATCATCGCCGGCCCGGTCTGTGCAAGCGAAGACGCAGCCCAAAAGAGTGAAGAACCCAACGCCAGAACGATGGTGGTACGCATCCAACTCATGACACAACTGTAGCAAGGAAATTGACTAGAAGCGACGCGGCAGGTGGAATGGGCAACTCACTTCTCGTCCAGCAACTCGACACTCTCAAACTTCTTGCCCTCGAGCATCTCCAGCGACGCACCGCCGCCGGTCGAGACGTGCGTCACCTGCTGGGCAAACCCGAGCTGCTCGATCGCCGCGGCGCTGTCGCCCCCGCCGATGATGCTCGTGCTGTCCGAGTCCGCGATCGCCTGCGCCACCGCCTTAGTCCCGGCATCAAAGGGCGGCATCTCGAACACACCCATCGGCCCGTTCCAGACCACCGTCTTCGCACGCTTCACAATCGCCGCGTACTGCTTGGCGGTTTCAGGCCCGATGTCCAGGCCCTCAAACCCATCGGGAATCTCGCCGGCCTTGACAACCAGCTTGTTGCAGTCGCCCTTGAACGCATCGCCGCAGTGCGTGTCCACCGGCAGCACGAGCTTGCCCCCAGCCTTGGCGATCAGCGACTTGGCCAGGTCGACCTTGTCCTTCTCCACCAGCGAGCCGCCGACCTTCCCGCCCTGCGCCAGCGAGAACGTGTAGGCCATCGCCCCGCCGATGAGTACCTGGTCGCACACCTTCAGCAGGTTGTCGATCACGTTGATCTTGTCCGACACCTTCGCCCCGCCAAGGATCGCCACGAACGGCCGATCGGGGCTGCTGATCGTCTCCGTCAGGTACTTGATCTCCTTGTCAACCAGGAAACCCACCACCGCGGGCTTGCCGACCTCTTTCATCGCCTTGGGCACGGCATACATCGACGCCTCGGTGCGGTGACAGGTGCCAAACGCATCGTTGCAGTAGATATCACCAAACGACGCGAGCGTGTGCACGTAGTTCGCGTCGTTGCCTTTCTTTTCGCCCTTGTTGAAGCGTACGTTCTCCAGCACGAGCACCTGGCCGGGCACGAGCGCGCCGACCTTGGCGTGAGCATCGTCACCGTCGGTATCGATCGCCATCTCGACGACGCCTTCGCCGAGGATTTCGCCCAGCCGATCGGCCGCAGGCTTGAGCGAGTACTTGGGCTCGGGCGCGCCCTCAGGCCGACCCAGGTGCGACATGAGCACGACGCTGCCGCCGCGCTTGAGGACGCTCTGGATCGAGTCCAGCGCCATGACGATCCGCCGATCGTCGGTGATGACGCCGTCCTTCAGAGGGACGTTGAAGTCCACGCGCATGAGGACTTTCTTGCCGGCGACATTGATATCTGCAATGGTTTTCTTGGCCATGGGGGTTCTCCGTTTGGGGGCGGGTATGGTACAGGATTCGCGTGTTGTTCTCACTTAGCCGCCGCGTAACACGCGGGGGTCGAGCGTGGCAGCACGATTCAGCGACAATGAGGTTGCGACTTTTGAATCGCTCACGGCGATTGGACCCCCCGCGTGTTACGCGGCGGCTACGAAAATATCACGCACCTATCATGTCCAGCCCATGCAAGACCACCTCGAACAACTCGGCGCCGAACTCATCGGCTACGGCCCCGCCGATACCGCTGTCGCCCTGGCCGAGTCCTTCGGCAGCTACGAGGCCGAGTACGCCGCGATCCGCCGACACGTGGGCATCCTCCACCTGCCGCAGGTCGGCGTCCTCCAGCTCACCGGCAGCGACATCAAGCCCTTCCTGCACAACATGCTCTCGCAGGACATCAACGCCATGACCGGCGGGCAGTCTCGCCGTGCCTTCCAGCTCGATGCCGAGGGACACATCCTCGCCGATATCGTCGTCCATCACGGCGACAGTTCAACCTGGCTCGAACTGGACCGCTTTGATATCGCCAACGTGCTCAAGCTCTACGACGGCCGACTGTTTGCCGAGGATGTCAAGCTTGAAGACCTCTCTGCAAAAAAGACCGCGATCGCCCTGCTCGGGCCCGCGTCGCTGCAACTCTTAAGCAAAGTCGCGACACACACTGTCGATACGATGTCCGTCGATGCCATCGGCGCGATGCCCGGCACGCACCATGTCTTGAAGGTGGGATGGGCGTCCCGCCGGTCACAAGGATCAGCAGACGGCCGGGACGGCCATCCCACCACGCTGGTCACCGCCGCGCGCCGCGACCTGGGCCAGACGCTGGGTATTCAACTCCTCGTGCCCGCCGACGACGCGGCATCAATCCACCAACTGCTGCTTGATGCCGCGGGCTACGAGTCGGCTGCTGAGCCAGATGCCGAGTTTGCCGATCGTCGTCGCGCAACGCTGCGGGGTCGGCCGGTGGGCTGGTCGGCGTACAACACCGCGCGGATCGAGTCGGGTAAGGCGCTCTACCACATCGACTTCGGCCCCGACTCATTGCCCGCCGAGGCTGGCGAAAACGCCTTCAACGAGGCGATCTCCCTGAAAAAGGGCTGCTGGCTGGGGCAGGAAGCGGTCGCGCGGATGCACAACCTCTCGCACCCCAAGCGTCTGCTGGTGGGGCTACGGCTACCGACCGATGCTCTGGCCGTCGCGGGCACGCAGGTCTTCGAGCACGATGAAGACAAGCGATCCAAGGCCCCGCGCGGCGGACAGATCGGTGGTGTGACCAGTTCGACACTGTCACCCCTGCTGGGTCGCGCGGGCCTGGCGTTTGCCGTGATGAAGTGGGGCCGACACCAGCCGGGCACGAAAGTCGCGCTGCCCGTCGGTGGCGAGATGGTTGAGGCGCTGGTGGGGCCGCTGTACTTCGCGGGTTGATCAAGATTGTTTACCGCAGGGATCGCTCTGTAACGCATGGGCAAATCGGGTAAGCCCGCATACCGAGTCGCTACCCAAAGTCGCGCATTGATCCAACCGATAACTCCGATACCGCAGGCACCACGACCGGTGCCTTGCCATGGAGTGCTGCGCGTGCTGCCAAAAACCATCGAAGTCGAACAGGCCGGTCCCGTCGTCACCGCCCGCGTGCATCAGGCCGAGCTTGCCTATCAGGAGATGCAGGAGCTGGTCGACGCGTGCGTGGACAAGATGCGTTACGAGAACGCGCAGAACTTCATCTTCGACCTGCACGAGGTCGAGTTCCTCGCCAGCGCCTGCATCGGCGCGCTCGTGCAGTTGTTGCAGGACATCGAGACCCAGAAGGGCCAGATCGCGTTGGCCGGCTGCCAAGACAATGTCGCGTTTCTATTTAAAGTGACACGGCTGGACTCGGTGTTCCCGATGTTCGACGAAGTTTCAGACGCGGCGGAGTCTTTTTAAGTCTGTTTAGCCACAGATTGCGCAGATTTCGCAGATTCAAAGCATATCAACCACGAAGACGCGAAGAGCACGAAGTAAAGCGAATTTACTTCGCGCCCTTCGCGTCTTCTTGGTTTTATTAATCTGCGAAATCTGTGCAATCTGTGGCAAAAACCGATCCGCGCTTATCGCCCCTCAAGCAGCCGCTGGCCCAGGAAATCGCTCAGCTCGTCGATGGCTCGGACCTTGTCGACCACAGCCTGGATGTTGTATTCCAGGCGGATGAACTCGATGCCCTCGTCGTCCATGATGGCGTAGGAGGCGCGCGGGTCGCGGTCGCGGGGTTGGCCGACGCTGCCGGGGTTGACGACGACCTTGTCATCGCTGCCCCACTTGTACTTGCCGCCTAAGTCTGCGGGGGGATAGAAGTCCGGCTCGTCGGTGAAGATGCCGGTGACGTGCGTGTGGCCAACGAAGCAGCGCTGATCGATGCGGTCGAAGATGGCTGACATCTTGTTGGGCGCGGAGACAACGTCGTCGGGGAAGATGTACTCGTTGATCGGCCGGCGTGGCGAGGCGTGGACGTAGAGGTTGCCCTCTTCCCACTTTCGCACCAGCAGGTTGCCGAGGTATTCGTAGCGTTTCTTGCGGAGGTCGGCGTCTGGCTCTTCCTCGAACTGCTTGCGGGTCCAGAACGCGGCCTGCTCGGCGGTGGTGTTGAAGCTGGTGGGCTCATACAGCACGGCGAAGTCGTGGTTGCCCATCATGGCAAACGCGCAGCGGGCCATGACCATGTCCAGGCATTCGATCGGGTTTGGGCCGTAGCCGATGATGTCCCCCAGGCAAATGATGCGGTCGACACCGCGCTTGTCGATGTCGGCCAGGACGACCTGGAGCGCCTCAAGGTTGGCGTGGATGTCGGAGATCAGGGCGGTTCGCATGGGGCCGGGCTTCGCAGGCGGATCAGGGACGGATGCGACATGTTAGCGGAAGCGACGCGGCTGCGCCATGCAGCGTGGCCAAGCCGCGTCGCTTGGTGGCCTGTGGTTATGATGACCTTTAACCGAGCCCGACGATGCCCAGCGACCGCCCCATCCTTGACCTCCGCACCCCGCCGACGCACCCGCTGCTGGCGGTGTCGATCCTTTCAGCCGACTTCGGGAACATGGCTGGCGACTGCCGACGGATGCTGGACCTGGGCGCGGACCTCCTGCACGTAGACGTCATGGACGGCCACTTTGCGCCGAATTTGACGATGGGCGCGGACATGGTGGCCGGGATCCGCCGACACCTGCCGAGCGTCCACCTCGACGCCCACCTGATGGTGCAGAGGCCCGACCAGTTCGTCGATGCGTTCGCCAAGGCGGGGACGAACCATTTTTCGTTTCACATCGAGGTCTGCGACACGTTCAAGGCCGGCGGGATCGACGGGTTTGGGCTGATTGATCGCATTCACAGCCTGGGCATGACCGCGGGCATCGTGATCAATCCGCCGACGGATGTGGCGGCGCTTTCGCCTTATCTTGAGCGGGTGGACCTGGTGCTGGTGATGAGTGTGAACCCGGGTTTTTCCGGCCAGTCGTTTATGCCGGGGGTGCTGGACAAGGCGAGTTGGATACACGATCGCGTCGGCCGACACACGCGTGTGGAGATGGATGGGGGCCTCAATAAGGACACGGCCCCGCTGGCGGTCGCGGCCGGGGTGGACACGCTGGTGACGGCGTCGGCTCTCTTTGGCAGCAGCGACCCCAAGTCGGTGATCGACGCCTTCCACGCCTGCCCGCTGCGGGCAAAGCCCAAGACAAGTTTTTGAATTTCATCCCCGTTGACGATAAGCGTTGATGGACCTAGGATTGCGCAGTCTGCACCGCTGGCCCATGGTGTAATTGGCAGCACAACAGATTCTGATTCTGTTAGTCGGGGTTCGAGTCCCTGTGGGCCAACTTTCAACCCCCGTTTCTGGCTCTGAAGGCTGGAATCGGGGTTTTTCTTGCGCGTCTGGACGCGTCTGGACGGGCTTAGTGCTGCGCTTTTTACTGCGCTTGTCGCCGCCCGCATCATCATTCCCCAGCACCGCGGCAAAGGCCGACTCGACGAGCTGATCACCGGTCCCATAGTGCGCTGTGCCGATGGTCGAGCTGTGCCCCATCCAGGCGTTGACGGCTTCGTCAGGCAGTCTCAGGCCGTTGGCCATCGGCTGCTTCAGTTCGGTGCGTCGTGTCGCCCGCACGGCCGTCCAGAGCTTTGGCCAGAGCTTGCCGCCGGCGCGGTTGATTGCACGGATCAGCGTGTCGCGGTAGGCCGCCGCGCTGATCGATGCGCCGGGGAAGACCATCGCATCGCCGTTGTAGCTGACTTCGTACCAGTCCATCATCGCCTGCTCGATCTCGGGGAAGAGCGGGATCTGCCGCACGTCCTGGCCGTGATAACGCTCGGTCTTGGGCGAGTAGATGGTCAGCCGACCCGCAGCCTGATCTACGCCGTCCCAACGCAGTGCGGCGATCTCGGATGGGATGCGCACCCCGCCCCATCGCGCCAGCGCCCAGATCAGTCGCCAGCGTGCATCGGGCAGGTGTTCGAGGATCCGCCGGCTCAGCGCGTCGTCGATGAAGGTCTTGGCCTTGCCCTTGGGCGATGCTGTCGGAACCGCCTTGTTTCCAAAGGGATTGTTGTCGATCAGTCGCAGTCGCACGCCGTACCCGAACATATTCTTGGCGTGAGCGCATCGCCGGCGAACGGTCGCTTCGGCCAGGCCCCGCTGAAGCATCCACGCGCGAAAGGCCTGCGCATCGCCCTCGGTGATCGTGCGGATGTCGCGTGTTGATGTGAAGTGCTCAACGACGGTCTTCTTGGCCATCTTCCAGGCGAGAATTGTCGCGGCCTTAAACTCGGGGCCGCGGTCCTTGATGAAGCGATCGATGAACGGCCCGAGCTCGGAGCTGACACGCGGCGGGACAAGGCCGGCAGCCGCGATGCGGTCGTACAGCGTGTCGTTGATGTCCGCCAGCCATTGGCGAACATAGCGGTCGGCCGGGTGTCCGGTCATGTGCTGCTGAATCAACTGCTCGATATGGCGCTTGGCTGTTTCGGCTGCCGTCTGAGAGACGGGCCCCAGCCGCACGGCCCGGCGCTTGCGGTTGAGGATGAACTGAACTTCGCGCAGTCCTTCGCGGTTGATGAGTGATGCCATACCCTACTCCTGTTTGAGACTGTCCATCATCCGATCGATGTCGTCAACTTTGTACCTGGGGCACTGGCTGCTGGGCCTTGCTGGCGACAACTTATGCGCCTTGGCAATGGCAAGGAACTGCGCCCGGCTCATGCCGAGGTAGTCGGCCGCCTCCTGGCCGGTGAGCCATACCCGCGTCGGCAGCGGGAATGCTTGATTCGCTTCGGCAGGCTTCGGGATGGGTGGCATTAACTGGCGCATGGGCTTGGTGGGTCAAAACAACTCCGGCTGCTCATCATCGATCACGCTCACCACGATCATCGCGCCGGGCTTGCCATCCTTCGCAACGTACATCTTGGTCGGCGTACCCGTGCAGACGCGAGAGTCATCCGTCCACCAACCAGCCTTCGTCATCACATCGAGTATCAGCTTCTCAAGGTTGTCTTTGTCTGGCTTGACCGTGTGCGGAATTGGTCCTGCGGGTGATGACTTTCGCATTAGGTGCTGGGGTCGAGAAAAGTAAAACCACATATCAACCTTGACCGGGCAGTCGTGCGGCTCTCGCGGTCCTCTCCCGGCCTGGGCACACTCGACGAGCTGGCGCCACGTGCTAACCGGCTTGGTCCCATCGACGCGTTTCGGATCTCGCGGATACATCTGGACAGTGGTGAGTCGCCGAACTTGAGAACAGAACTCTGGCCACGAGCTGATCGGCCTGAACTTGTTGGCCATTGCCTTGAGCGGCAGAACGCGGCCGTCGGGACGAGGCTCGCCCGCCGGCTCACCCTGCACCCAGAACGAGGCGATGCGCTTCCATTGGATCGTGGTGGTGCTCATGCGGTCCTCTCGATCGGTCGGTAGTGGTCCTCGCGCGCCGGATGTCGCTCCCACAGGCCGAGTTCGACGAGGCGATCGCCGACCTTCTGCGTGTCCTCGTCGTCGGCGATACGCCACGCCTTGCCGAAGGTCGGCACGCGGACCGAATTGGCCTCGAACTCGATCACCATGTACTCGGCCAGTTCGGTACGCAGCCGCTGAATCTCATCCGCCAGTGCCGTCAGCTCCCGCATCCGCACCGCCGGCCAGCCCTCCGGCTCGTGGTCCTCGGGCATGACGGTCAGAATGCGGTTGATGAGTTCGTTGAGGTCGGTCATTGCGTCAGTCATGTTGCGGGTACCAATAAAGTGTGGGCTTTGTGGTTTTGGGCGATCACCGGCGCTGGTCCGGCTCGCGGTAGGCCAGGCCCAGGAGGTCAAAGACATCACGCTCGGTCGGCACTGCGACCGGTTCCCAGCGTGGCTCGGACGTGCCCGCGTAGTCGCCGCTTCCGGGGACCCGGCGCTCGACGATCCCGTCCTTAGCCCGGTAGCCGTGCCGCTGCATCTCGGTGACGATGTGCTTGGAGAAGTCGGCCGGGCCGGTGCGGATCAGCAGCGCGATGCCCCAGGCCTCGGGCGTGGTCGTGTAGATTTCGTGATCGAAGCCGCGGAAGTGGACGCTGCGGAGCTTCATGCCCCAGCGCGTCGATGCCTTGCCGTTCTTGTCGACTTTGATCGCCTTGGTGATCGGATCGAAGGTGTCGGCCTCGGTCTGCCCAAACTCGTCCTCTTCCTGGCTGTCGGGCTTGTGCTCGACCAGCCGGTCCAGCTCACGCCAGAGCAGGTTGACCGTGTCGGGCGTGTCGCCGAAGAGACCGCCGTCGCCGATGACTTCCAGCTTCGGCACGACGACGTGATCGACGTCACTGACCAGAGCCGAGCCCCGGCGGACCGACCCGGCGACCGTCCACTGCTCGGCGAAGGGCAGCAGGAGCGCCTTAAACGCCTCGGCGTCGGCTAGGGCGATGTCCCGCGAGCGCTGGGTGGTAAGGGTGTCATTGGGCATCGACGGACTCCTGTCGGGGCTCGGTTTCGTCCTGGTCATCCACCAGCCACGCCGGCGGCGGCATCAGTGCGTCAAGGTCGTCTTGCTCTTCTGTTTTGGTCATCGCAATGCCTCCGAAAGTCGAACGCGATCGCCATCCAATTCGATCAGTGCCAGCTCGTGCAGATTCCGCACCGCAGGCCTGAAAGCCGATGAGGTTTGTGAACGCCCCGTCGCGTCCGCGAGCTGATCGAACGAAAGCCATGACCGACCGATAGAGGTCAGCAGCGCTGACTCATAGGCTGGGAGCTTGCCGATCCAGTAGCGACGCGCCTCTTCACCGGACTTGGGCGCGGGCCGCGTGTTCGCCTTGATCTGCGGATGGGCAGCGCCTGCGGCGGTGAGGATCCAGCCGCCCTGCTG
>JBGSTE010000523.1:0-2916 GCA_041736655.1 Phycisphaeraceae bacterium
GTCTGGCCGGTGTCAGTCAACGGCGACGCGCAGGCGGGCGCGCTGGCGACCGAGCAGGCGGTGTTGTGCGAAAACCTGGCCGAGGCCGAGGCAGAGACTTCCCCGCGCATCGAGACGCCGATGATGGAGATGACCGACCAGCAGGTCATCGAGCTCGGCGGACAGCTCGGCGTAGACTGGAAACTCGCCTGGAGCTGCGCCCGCCCCGGCGAGACGCCTTGCATGGCCTGCGCGGGCTGCCGACGACGCACCCAGGCCTTCGACAAGGCGGGCGTTGTCGACACGCTCATCGAACGCACCGCCGTGGCCCGCTGAGCCTTCGCGCGATCAAGGACAAGGAATAGTTGCCCACACCACACCGTTGATAACGCTGGAGCACCACCGCCATGGCCAAGATCCAAAAACTTCTACCCCATGTCGCCGGGGCCTTGCTCGGCCTGGCGTTTATCGCGTTCAGCCTGATGTTCCTGCTGGGCATGGTCCCCGAGCAGCCGCCGCCACCGGAAGGCTCGCCGGTCGCGCTCTTCATGGGCGCGATGTTCCCCACCGGCTACCTCACCTTCGTCAAGGTGCTCGAACTCGTCGGCGGCGTGCTGGTCCTCACACCCTGGACGCGGAACCTGGGCCTGCTCCTGCTCGTGCCGATCCTCGTCAACATCGTCGCCTTCCACGTCTACATCGCCGGCGACGGCCTGACCGACCCGGTCCTCCTGACCCTCTGCGCACTGACGCTCATCCTCCTGTGGTCTGAACGCGGCGCGTTTGTGGCGCTGATCAAGCGGCCGTGGAAATAGCAGCGAATCATGACCGATGAATCTACTCCCACCTCGGCTGCACGCCCATCAGGTGCCGGATGAAAAAGTCGCTGCGCAGCCGCTGGCCGTAGGGGCTCTCGCCCGCGCCGTGGCCGCCGCCGGGGAACACCATCAGCTCGAACTCCTTGTTGGCCTTGATCAGCGCATCGACGACCTGCATGGTGGACGCCGGGTCGACGTTGCGGTCCAGCTCGCCGACGGTCAGGAGCAGCTTCCCGCCGAGCTTGTGCGCATCCTCGCTGTTGGAGCTGTCGAGGTACGACTGATCCACCGGCCAACCCATCCACTGCTCGTTCCACCAGATCTTGTCCATGCGGTTGTCGTGGCAGCCGCAGTCGGCCGCGGCCGCCTTGTAAAAGTCCGCGTGATCGAGCACCGCACGCATCGCGTTCTGTCCACCCGCCGACCCGCCGTAGATCCCGACCCGGGTGATGTCCATCCACGGCCGATCCTTTGCCGCCGCCTTCATCCAAGCGATTCGGTCGGGAAATCCAGCGTCCTTGATGTTCTTCCACGCCACATCGTGAAAAGCCTTGCTCCGCTCGCTCGTGCCCATCCCGTCGATCTGCACAAGGATGAAGCCCAGCTCGGCCAACCGCATGTTGCTGTGCATCCCGCGAAAGGACTTGGGCACGTGCGCGCCGTGCGGCCCCGCATAAATCTGCTCGATCACCGGATACTTCTTGCCCGCGTCAAAATTTGTCGGCCGGATGATGATGCCGTAGATGTCCGTCTCGCCGTCACGCCCCTTGGCCACAAAGCGCTCGGGCGCGATCCACCCCGCATCCACCAGCACCGACGCGTCCGCACGCGCCAGCTCCTTGATCAGCGCGCCGCTCTGCGCATCACGCAGTTCGTGCACCGGCGGGTGATCGACACGCGACCAGGTCGTCACGAATGTTTTACCGTCGGGCGAAATCGACAGATCGGTGTGGTCGCCGTCGCTCGCGGTCAGGGCCGTGACCGCGCCGGTGTCGATGTCGACCTTGCAGTAGTGCCGGTAGTACGGGTCCTGCCCGCTATGGATGCCGCCGGCCCAGAACCAGACCGTGCGCTTCGCATCGTCAACCCGATCCACCTCGCGCACTACCCACTGGCCCTGGGTGATCTGCCGCTTGACGTTGCCAGCTTCGCGATCGATCAGGTACAGGTGGTTCCACCCGTCACGTTCGGACATCCAGATCAGCTCGTTCGTCTCGTCAAGATCGTGCAGAAATTTCTTGCGTGAGTACGTGAAAAACGTCTGAGGCTCTTCGCTGATGATCGCACGCGATGCGCCCGTCTTCGCATCCACCTCGATCACGCGGTAGACCTGGTGCCCGCGTTGGTTGTACTCGTAAGTGAACGCGCTCGAATCGGCCGACCAACGCACACCCGAGATATTGAAAGGGTTCGGCGCCAGGTCGGTCGGCACAGCGATCATCTGTTGCGTCGCGAGATCAAACAGCATCGGCCGATCGATCGGCACCCGATCGCCGGGCTTGAGGTAGAAGTAGGTGTCGGTCTTGGGCTGAAGCTGATCGTCGGGCGTCGAGTCGACGATCGTGACATGCCGATCGTCCCCCGCCTTGCGTTTGAGGACAACGAGTTTGGCCGAGTCCGGCGACCAGTAGAACCGGCCGGTGTAGGCGTCATCTTCCGTGCCGTCGGTGGTGAGGGTGATGCGTGTGTCGTCGGCGGGTCGGCCGTCGCTGCTTAGCCGACGCACGACCACGTTGTAGTCGACGATCTCCGCGGCCCACTGCCGGCCGGGTGTCTGGCGCGATTCGTCACGCTCCGACTCGTCACGCCGTCGGCGATCCGAGCCCCGGCGATCGGGCTGTGCTTGTTCATCGCGACCGCCTTCGACAAGTTCGCCTGAGTCAAACGTGTAGGTCCAGCGCCGATCAAACGCGGTGAACTGCATCGTGCGCTGATCGTCAGCGACAGCCAACCGATCCATCGACAGGCGCGCGGGATCAACGCGCCTGTCCCCGGCCTGCCCCAATGCCGCGGCGAGTTTGTCGTGGTCAAACGCATCGGCCTCTTCGCCCGTGGCCGCATCCACCGCGCGCCAGCGCCCGGTGCCTTGGCCTTGGTCGGTGCGATACCACAGCGCCGC
>JBGSTE010000565.1:0-2060 GCA_041736655.1 Phycisphaeraceae bacterium
GCAACGCGATCGTCGCGCCGACCCCTCGCAGGAACGTTCGCCGAGACACACGCCAGGATCCGCGTACCCCTTGCCGTGGTGTGCTGCTGCTGTGGGGAGTTGACATCACGGTTCTCCGATTTCCGCTGGGATCTGCTGAAAACCAAACGCACGGCTCTGGACGATCGCCTCAATCAGTGTACGCGAGCGATAGCCCGATGCCGCTACTTTTTCTGCAATCAACCGGACATCGTGCTCGTCGGTATAGCTCAGTTGCCGGCCAAGGGCGTACGAAAGCATCTTGCGCGCGAGCTGTCGGTTTAAATCCCCCATGCGCGTCTCCAGCAGCACCGCCTTGAACGCTTCAGGCCCGCTGAACGCCACCCCCTCGGGCAATACGCCTTTAGCACGCGACGCCTCGCGCCACCGGCCGAAGTGGTCGTAGTTCTCCAGCGCCAGCCCCAGCGGATCGATGCGGTTGTGGCAGCCGGCGCACGACTTCTGCTGGCGGTGCAGCTCCATCTTCCGCTCGATGGACACTTTGGCTTCCTCGATCTCATCGCTGAACTGCGCGGCATTGGCCGGCGGCGGCGGCGGCGGGGTGCCGAGCAATTCCGACAGCACCCAGTTGCCACGCACCACCGGGCTCGTGCGATCGGGAAAGGCGGTGACCATGAGGATGCTCGCCTGCGTCAGGAAGCCGCCGCGGCGCTTGTCGGGAATTTGCACCCGTCGCATTTCTTTGCCCCGGATATCACGCCAGCCGTAGTACCGCGCCAGTTCCTCGTTGACAAAGGTGTGGTCCGACACGATCGCCTGCGTCAACGGCCGATCCTCCAGGATCATGTCGTAAAAGACCAGCGCCGACTCCATCCGCATCGCTTCGTACAGCGAGTCGGTGAACTCCGGGTGGTCGATCGGGTCCGGCCGACGACGCGAGCCCAGGTGCGTGAACCCCAGCCACTGGCTGGCGAAATCGGTGCCCAGCGAGAGAGCCTTGGGGTCCTTGAGCATGCGATCGATCTGGGCTCGCAGGATTGTTGGATCATCCAGCCGACGCTGCGGGTCCGCTTGCCCAGCTAGCGTAAAGAGCTCGTCGTCGGGCATCGACGCCCACAGAAAATACGACAACCGGTTGGCCAGTTCGTACGGGCTGATCGGCGTCGGCTCACCGGGCTTAAGCACACGTTCGGGCGGGGCCTCCATCCGCAGCAGGAACGGCGCCTCGACCAGGATGCTCGTGATCATCGCGCGCAGCGACTGCTCGTGGTCAAGCCCGCGCTCACGCGACAACCGGTAATGCTCCATCGCCTGGTCCAGCTCCGCCTGCGTCGGCGGGCGACGATACGCGCGGGGCAGGAAGTAGGCGATCGCCGCCTTGACCTGCTCAAGACCCGCGTCAAGCGCCTGGGCCTTGTCGCCGATCACCCGACGCCACCGCGCCGCGTCGGCATCCTCCGGCAGGGCCTGGTCGACCAGGTATTCTGCCGTCGTCAGGTAACGCTCCATCAGCCCGCGCTGCAGGAACAGCGAGTTGACGCTGTTGTCAAAACCGCTCGCGCCCACCAGCTCGGGCGGGAACGACGCCAACGCATCAAACTCAACCCCCAACAGGTCACGCACCGTGTTGCCATACTCGCGGTGCGAGAGCCGGCGGATCGGTTCGTGGCCCGGCTGCGATACCGTCGCATAATCAAACCGCACCACCAGCTCATCGAGCAGTTGGCCCATCGCCTGGCGCTGAGCATCCGTCGGCTGCGGCGACTTTGCCGGCGGCATGTCGCCATCGCTGACCCGCTGCATCACGTTCATCCAGTTGCCGTGGCTTTTGACCAGCGGCACTTCAACCAGCATCGCCTCAAGATCGATCTCGCCCTTTGCGATGATCGCGTCGTGGCAGTCGATGCAATAGGTGTCGATGAGGTCAGCAAGTTGCTTAAGCGCAGGCTCTGTTGTTGCCTTCGGCTCAGGAGCCGGCGCGGGCTTGTCCGCGCTGCTAAGTGAATCTGTCGGGCCAAGCAGCATCGCCGACGCGACGCACACCAGCCCCGCGCCCATGGCGGTCACGCGAAGTTGCCCCC
>JBGSTE010000576.1:0-2009 GCA_041736655.1 Phycisphaeraceae bacterium
GGTCGAATGACGAAATTACTGATAGATTACGGTTCGGATATACTTATAAAAGATTCTGGGGGAATGACTCCTTTGATGCATGCACGTGATAGTGGCAACCATAAGTGCCAAGATGTTTTGCTCAGTGCAGGAGCCAAATACTAGAGCGTTTCCTGCGTCTACGTAGCGACCTTGTACCCCGCGTTCCTGAAGAAGCCGCACGCGTCTGACGGTGTGATCGCGTCCAGCAGCGTCTGCGTGTTACGCCACAGCTCATCGATCGTGCGGTGGCCGGCCGATTCACACAGCCGACGCAGCTTGCTGAATGCGTTCTCGATCGGGTTCAGGTCAGGCGAGTACGGTGGCAGGAACCACAGCGACGCACCGACCGATTCAATTGGCCTGCCCTGTAAAACTTGATCCAGTCTGAATGAGAGTTTCTACTGGCCTTGGTCTTGACCCTGTCCTTGGTCCACGTCAGGTGCAACCAGACGACTGACTAGAACAGGATACCCCGAAGTGATCCCGAGGTGGAGGCGCAGCCGGAACCTCGGGATCACTTCGGGCCGCGAACTCGCTGGGCGTGAGGTTACTCAGGCTGCTGTGTGGACGTACACCGTTGTAATCTTCACGCCATGCCTCGATCTTTTCATGGGCATCACCCAGGCTCATGAACCAGTGTACGTTCAGACATTCCTGACGGAACCGTGCGTTGAACGACTCGATCGTCGCGTTGTCCGTGGGTTTACCCGGACGGCTGAACTCCAGCTTCACCTTGTTCCAGTATGCCCACAGATCAACGTCCTTCGAGATGAACTCGGGGCCATTGTCCACCTGGATCGCCTCTGGAAGGCCGTGCTCCTTAGCGACCTGCTCTAATACCGCAACGACGTCGATTCCCTTGATACGCTGGGCCGTGTACAACGCCAACGCTTCACGCGTGCAGTTGTCCACCAACGCCAGCGTGCGGAACCGACGGCCATCGAACAACTGATCCGAGACGAAGTCCATCGACCAGCGATCATTTTTTAGATCGGCCGTTGGCAGCACCTCACGCTTCACGCAGGATACCCTTCGCCTGGGCACCTTCTTACGCATCGTCAACCCTTCTTCTTTGTACAAACGGTAGACCCGCTTGGCATTGACCTTCCACCCTTCACGCCGAAGGAGCACATGCAGCCGGCGGTAACCATACGCCACACGGGTCTGCGCCAGCTCACGCAGGCGACGACGCAAAGCGTCCTCCGGCGACCTCACCGACACGTACCGCACCGTCGATCGGCCCGCCGCCATCACTTCACACGCCCGCCTCTCACTGACCCTGTAAGCCACTATCGTTCGGCCCACCAGGTCACGTCGAGATGCGGGCGTCAGAGCTTTCCCTTGAGCGCATCCTGCAGCATCGACTTGTCCAGCGAGAGGTCGGCGACCAGTTGCTTGAGCTTGCGGTTCTCCTCCTCCAACTGCTTGAGCCGCCGGACCTCCCCGACGCCAAGACCATCGAACTTCTGCTTCCAGCGGTAAAACGTCGCTTCAGATATCTCCATCTTCCGAACGATCTCCGAGACAGGCGTGCCCGAGTCGGCCTGCCGCAGCGCGAACGCGATCTGGGCCTCAGTGTGTCGCTTCTGCTTCATCAAAGTGCTCCTTGTTGGGATAGCTAACATTTTCCAAAAAGTCGCATCCGATGTGGAGCAGGATCAGGGGTCAAGACCACCCGGCGACATCCACCCGGTCCTGCTCCGCGGCGATCAGCGTCTTTTTTTAAAGCTCAGACGCAGCGCCCGCAGGTGGCGATCGATCGTCGAGAGCGACACGTTCAGCCCCAACGCGTCACGCAGTTCACGCAGCGTCGCGTCGGGCCGATCGGCCACGAGTTGGGCCAGGCGCGCAGGAACCGGTCGAGGCGTTCTGCGGCCTCCTGGACCGGCAGCCGAGATCGGAGCTCGGGGTCCTGGGTGGCGATGCCGACCGGGCAGCGGTCGGTGTGACAGGCCCGCATGCCCACACAGCCGATGGCCTGAGATCGG
>JBGSTE010000582.1:0-6050 GCA_041736655.1 Phycisphaeraceae bacterium
CTGGGCCCGGCCGGGGTAGGCCGACCACGTGACGCCGCTGTCGGTGCTCGACTCGATCACCGGCCCAATCGCCCGGCCCGAGGCATCGCGCGAAAGGCAATCGATTAGTCGCAGCGGTGTCGTGATCGTGGCCGGGGCATCAAACAAGGCACCGGCATCGAAGGCATCGCCTTGATTAAAAGGCGAAAGCGTGAACGCGCCGTCTTCGTTGAGGACCCAGGCGCGATAGACCGAGCCGAAGCGGGCAAAGTCAGTGCTGGTGAGTCGGTCGTAGTCGCTGTCGGTTTGACCGGTGAGCGAAGGGTCCCAGCCGTTCACGAGCGTGAAGGTGTCTTCCACGATCGGCCGATCACCCTGCGCGACCCACGCCCGCGGGAGCTGTTGTGCGGCGCTTGTGTCGATTGCGAGGACCGCCCCGCCGTGACCGGAGCTGTCCGGCCAGGGCAGCGTGATCTCTGGGCCGGCGTGGCGGGTGTGACGCCAAGCGTCCGCCGAACCTGATCGCGCTCGAGGCTCAGCGTCTGCATCAGTCGCAGGCCCAGCGCGGACAAAGACGGTGTCAGCGCATCGCCGAGCGTCGTGCCCGGTTGTGCGGGCGCTTCGAGAGGTGTCGTCAACAGAGCCTCATCACACAGGCCGACAAACGCCGCGGGAAGAAGCGATGCCAGGCGGGCGAGGAGGTCGCCCAGCGACAGGCCTTCATGGGGCCAGTACCCCAGCACGTCGATCGGCTGATCCAGTAGCGTCGAGAGTTGATCGAGCACGATCAGGGTTGACTGGTCGTTGCCGACAGATCGGTCATGGTTGCGGATCGACACGCTGCCGCTGACGAGCACCTGACAGCGGGTTTCGCCATCGATGAGGAGATGCGGCACGATGACGGTCGCGGTTTTGCCAAGTAGGTTGTGCAGATTGCGGGCATCTGCATCTATCCAGTGAAGGGTGGCGCTACGGCGGTCGTGCTCAAGCATCGCGATCAGTTGCGTGACATGCAGGTTCGGCTCGGGGATGCCATCGACGAGGACGGTCGGCAGCGTCGCCTGCACCCAGGTGCTCAGCGGGGCCGGGTTGACGGCGGCAAGGGCCAGGCTCATGGGTAGTTCTCCAGCAGGGTGAGTGACGCGGTGGTTGACGAAGCGGGAGCAACCCAGGCTGACCAGGGCGAATCGAAGGTGGCGGGCCCTTGCACGACGCGGAAGCGGTAGCGTGTTGTAATAGTGGGACGATCGACACTAAACACCGCACGGCACTGGCCAACGACGGGATCGATCGCGTCGATCATCGCAATCGACTCCTCCTCGGCCTGCGACTGCAACTGAACGCGATCGATGGCAAGGTTACGCAAGGGCGCTGGCCAAACCGCGGTCAGCACCAGTCGATCTGCAACGACCTGAACGCGCCACGAGTCAAAGCTCGGCCAGGCTGGCATCGCTGGCCTGATGACGTGCGATTGCTCAAGCGCAACGTAATCGGAGGCGCAAGCGAAATCGGCTCTGCCCATCGCGTCGTATCGGCGGACGAGGTAGCGGGCGTATCCGCCGGTCGGCGGGGCATCTTCTAAAGCAAGTTGAAGCTGCGATTGCCCCGCGTGCAGCACGGCCAGTGGCTGATCGAAGTCGATCTGATCCAATCGGGCAACGGGGCCAAAGACATCGACGCCTTCCTTGGGCAAGTGAAGCGTCAGCAGCGGGTCGCCGACCAGTTGCAGGCCGCCACGGATAAAGGGTTGGCTGACGAGCCACGCCTCGGCGAGGGTCCAGCCTTGCCGCATCGCCTCGAAGAAGGTGGCGGGCAGCGGCAGCGTGCTCAGCGAGAACGGCCGACTGGGTAAGGCCGCCGCCGCGTAGCCCGCCCGCAGCGCGGTATTGAGCCAGTCCGTCGCCGACGCATCACGCAGCGTCGTCGCGTACTGGGCGGCAGAATAAAACTGCAAACACAGCGCCCGACGACCGGCCGGCGTAGCAAAGAAAGACGACGACGGCGCAGCATCACGCCAGCCCCAGACGACCGCTTCGCCGCTGGCGGAGGTCGGTGGCGTGCTGTCGAAAATCACGGTCGGAAGACGGAGGCGATCGCGTAATTGGCTTAAGGCCCAGTCCGACACTTGTGATGCGTACACCGGGCCGACGCTGGGGTCATCGGGGTTGATATCGATCAGCAGGTCTGCGCCCTGGTCGTGAGCCAGCGGCTGCTGCAACAGGTTGTCGGCCCGATCGATCAGGCTTAGCGCTGTTGGCAGGTCGGGCGCATCGATACGACCGGTCAGGCGGTAGGAGCCATAGTCGGAGGCGAGCAGACGCGTAGTGATCGTGGCTTGATAGAGGGGGTTGACCGCGAGGTTGCCGTGCGAGGCGTCGTTGTGCAGGTAGCTGGTGAGTGGGGTTGGGCCTTGCAGGGTGAGGTCGGCGTAGCCGGGCACGCCGTAGCCCAGCAGCAGGCCGACGACTTGGCCGGTCATGGCGTTGTCGCTGAGATAGTCGGCGATCTGCTGTCGCAGGTTCTGGTATTGCGGATCGGTAATGGTTTCATCGGTGGGCAGGCTCAGGCCACAGAGGTTGGCATAGGCCAGGCCCCGGCGCTGGCGGTAGGCCGCGGCCCATGCTGCGCTGTCGTCGTCATCGCGGTTGTAGATGACCAGCCAGCGTCGCGGGTCGCCGGCATGGTCGTGTGTTGGCGTAGAGAGTGGCACGCCGATGGGGTTTGTAGCCAGTACCCAGTGATCAAAGTCGATGACACCGGCCAACCCGACATCGACAAAGGCGGCCCCCAGCCAGGCGTATCGCGTTGCGATGGTTGGGGCGGACGCACTGCCACGCTCGATGCCGTTAAGGCGGAGCGTCACGTTGTCGGCCGAGGCATCGAGCCCGACTTCAACCGTGTGCCAGGCGATTGCGGTGGTCAGGCCCACCGACAGCTCGGTGCCGGCCACGTTCAGTGTCAGCGATTGGTTGTCGGCGTTGAGGGTGAGTTGCCAGGTGGATCGGCCGTCATCGCCGATGCCGCCAGCGATGACGCACGTGCCGCCGTCCGCCTGCGAGGCGCTGAGCATGAAGCGGACATAGAGCACTTCGATCGCGTCACCCAAGTCGTGCAGCAGCACGGCGGGGCTGTCCTCCGCATCAAAACGAAGGGTCGTTGAGCCCGGCAGAGAGTCCGGTGCATCGCCAACATGTTGCGTCAGTAAGGTGGTCAAGGCGGGTTCCTCAAAGCGTTGGGGGCAGGTTGAGCGCTCCGACGGCCAGCCCATAGAGCCAGCGGGCATCTTGCAGTGAGAGGTCTTTATCGAACACGGCGATCTCATCAAACAGCACGTCCGGCTGTAGCGAGGTGAGTTTGCCGATACTGAAGGCGGTGTTGAGGATGGCCGCGTCGTGGCCGGTGGCCTGGCTGTCGAGTTGGCCATCGACGTACCATTTTGCGCTGCCGGTGGTGGATCGCGTGAACAGGAGCATGCGCCAGTTGGTTGAGATGGTTGCGACGGTATTGAAGAGTGGATCACCGTCGACGCCGTAGCGCATCCTGCCGTCCAGGCGCAGTGTCAGGAGCATGTGCCCGGGCTGGCCGGCGATGTATTGCCCGATGCAGTACTTGTCCTGCACGATCGTGCTTGGCGAGCGGATCCAGAAAAGCAGCGAGAATGCGGCACCTGCGCTGGTGGGCACCACCGCACCTGTCGTGGCCGCCTTGCCGGTGGTGAAGAGGACGCCCGTGTCATTGTCGGTCTGCAGCGCGCCGGTTTGGCCGAGCGTGTAGCCGCTACTGGAAAGCGTCATGGGGTGTGAGCCGGTCTGGTCGCTGAGCGTTGTGCCAGCAAGCTCGCCCAGCCGCCAGTACGCTACCGGGCCAAGGGCGTTCACAGCCTGTGCGTAGCCCGGCACGGCCACGGGCGGCGCAGCGAACTCGCGAAAGTCCGGCACTTCAAAATCAGCGTGTTTCAGTAGCGTCATCGCGTTAAGCCTTGAGCAGGGTTTCAAATCGTCGGTCGGTAATCAGCGTCACTTCGCCAGCGTCGAGAACCGCCTCTGCCAATTTGAGGTGATCGCCAGCGGGCCAACCGGTTGCCGTATCCGCCGTGCCGATCAATGCCAGTCCCGCGTTGTCCTCGACCCAGATCAGGGCGGTGCTGTTGTTATAGAGGCCCAGGTCGATCGAGCCGCCGGCAAACGCAAGCGCTTGACTGGCGATGGAGCAGCGGCCGGGCGCGACCCATACCGATGCTGCGTCGTCGGCGTCGTGCCAGACCCGCAGGTCACCGGCCGAGGCCTCCGCCAGGCGATGCAGCGACTGAATCAGCCACTGGTAATAAGGCTGAAGACCCGCCTCGGGGTAGCTAAGCCCCGTCACCGGGTGCGATGAGCCGACCAGCGTTGCGATCTGCTGGCTTGTCAGGTCTTGCGCGGGCATGGTGAAACTCCTTGTGTGGCTGATGAATGATGAGCGAGTCAGATCGGGCGCTGGGCCTTGATCACGATGAGCACGCCCACGTGCGTAGGTTGCTGCGAGACCGTGCCGTTGGCGGTATAGGCCAGGTCGAGGGTGACCAGGTCGCCGCGCGTAACGTTCTGCGCGCCGGTGGTGGCGAGGGTGGGCTCGCTGCCTGCGCCTTGGTCTGTGCTCTGGAAGCCGATGCCGTCGGCCGAGGTCAATGTCGCTGGCGAAGTCGTCAACAGCGAGCCGTTCACATACACATCGAGTGTCAACCCATCGCCCGAATCGCTGGACTGCGTGTTGAGCCCGCAGGAGAGGATCACCGCGACGACTTCACCGCTGACGGGCACCGTTCCAACAAGTTGCGCGGTGACGCTTGATGAGAAGGCCCCGCTGTGCGACCAGTTGAGCGCGGTTACGCCGACGAGGTGACAGGTCTGGCCGAGGTAGGTCTGCGTCAGGAAGCCGGTGGCACGGTCAACGCCAAGGCGCGTGGCGTCGGGCATGGCCGAGGGCAGGTTGAAACCAAGCTCGACCGTGGCGGCCGCGTCGGCGCTGTCGTTGATGAAGGTGTAGTTGGCCGGGCCATCGACGTTTTGTGTGTTGGTGAGGTGTCGGTGCAGCGTGTCGGCGGTGCTCAGCGGGCCGTCGGTCAGGAGCGTGAGATTCGCGGCGGTGACGTCTGAGCCGATGCCGTCAATCGCGTCGTTGATCTCCTGGGCCGACGCGGTGATGCCCGCCAGCGCCGCGGTCTGGGCCTGCAGCATCGCTTCGCCACGCAGGTCGATGAGCTGGGTGATGCTGCTGGCGTTGGTGGTGACTTGGGCGAGGGGGATGAAGGTTGCGCGGTCGGCGGGCAGGCCGGTGGTGGAGGTGACGATGGTGCCCGCGGTGTTGACGTAGAGGTGCGTGGTGCTGTCGGCGGCGAGTTCGATGGGGCTTGGCTCACTCACGACGCGAGGCTGATCGCCGACGAAGCAGCGCCCGCCACGGACGCCGACGGTTCGGCCGCCCATCGCGTAGACACGCAGGTCGTTAGCGCGTTCGGTCGCGCGCAAAAGTCGGTAGAGCATCCGGCGGTAGGCCATGATGTAGGGCGACTGGCCGGTGGGGATGTATTCGACGCCGGTCGTGTCGTCCTGCGCCAGGGCAAGCAGCGTCGTATCGTCGGGGTAGGTCTCGGGCATGGCTTTAGTTCCAGGTCAGAAGGAGTTCGTGGGAAAGCATCACGTTGCCCACCGGCTCGGGCAGGCGCGTGACTGTCAATTCAACTTCAAGCGTGTCGGCGGCAAGGTCGCCTTGCGCATCAAGCAGCGACAACTCAAGGGTGTGTTGGCCCGTGTCGAGCGTGCTGCTTTGCCAGGTCAGGGCATCGCCATCACTGCCCAGGGGGCCGTAGCCGAGTTGACCAAGGCCCAGGCCCGGGCCGATGGATAAGTCGTAGCCAAACCCGCCTTCACCGAAGACCGCACCGAACCCGCCGCGCGTTGAGTCGGGGGCAAAGAGCGGTGTCGTGGCGATGGCTTGACCCGGCACTTGCGCCTCAAGCTGCGCCTCAACGGGCAGCGACGCATCACGCAGCACCTGCACCGACGCACGGGGCGACACCGCGGGGTCGACGC